>LR026962.1:963863-970808 GCA_900498215.1 uncultured Paludibacter sp.
CCCAAAGAATACAGGGAGAAATAATTATCCGTCATTTTAATGGCTTTATTTCTCCCGATAAAAAACATATTCTTCCCAATAAGCGATTTCAGCTTATAAAAATGCCTTACACACACTTGTANGCCATATTTCCACACGATTGGAATGTAAATATTGTTGATCATCCGATTCGGCGCGACGAAGGCAATATTTGTCTGCCAAAATGGCTGTTTTTTTAGTATTTTTGGGGTGATTTTATATCGAAAAACATATAATATATTATTTATCAATACTTTAGTGTTTTACCCGAAGGTATAAAAGCTCGTCCCGACGGACCATGGGGTAAATTGTTTTTTAAAAAAGGACTCGGAAATATACCGTTGGGGAACTCCCCAATATGACATTGTGTCAGGAAATAGACCGTTGGGGAACTACCCAACGGCATAAAAGGACTCGGAAATGTGCCTTCGGGTATTACCCCATGCCCCGAAAGTTCGTCCCGACAGACCATGGGGTAACACCCCAAAACAAATTTGCACGTGCTTTTTGGCAAACGTGCGGAACCCCAACCCAAAAAAGTACAAGAAAATAAAGGAAGGGTGAAAAAATAATTGCAATGGATTGTTAATTTTATCAAAAGAAATGATTAGTTTTGTGGAGAAAATTAAAAAAGAATGTCAAAAAGAATAGACTTTATAATTTCAGAACTTAAAGACCAATATTTATTTCCTGACAATAATCGTCCATGGATTATTGGATTTAGCGGAGGAAAAGATTCTACAGCATTACTACAACTTACTTGGTTAGCAATAACTCAGATTCCTATTGAATTAAGGCAAAGAGAAATTTATGTTATTTGTAATGATACGCTAGTTGAAAATCCAATAATTGTAGAATATGTCGATAAAGTATTAAAAAAAATAGAAAAGGCTGCTATTGAACAAGATATGCCCATAAAAGTAAAAAAAACAATACCAAGATTAGAAGATTCTTTTTGGGTAAATATAATTGGTAGGGGCTACCCTGTTCCGAATAATTCTTTCAGATGGTGTACAGATAAGATGAAAGTTAAACCAACCTCAAGATTTATTGTGGAGCAAGTAGCAGAAGACGGTGAGGCAATTATTTTAATAGGGACAAGAAAATCAGAAAGTCAAACAAGAGCTAGATCAATCAACAAACACGAAATAAGGGGGAAGCGATTAACTAATCATCCGCACCATGCGAATACTTTTGTATATTCTCCTATAAAAGAATTACATCTCGAAGAAGTTTGGTACATTATAAATGCTATGACTTCCCCTTGGGGAGCAGATAATTCAAAATTATTTCAAATATATGTAAATGCCAGTGCTGATGATTATGAATGTCCTACTGTTGTTACTGATAAGTCTCATTCTTCCTGCGGACAAAGTAGATTTGGTTGTTGGACTTGTACTGTTGTAAAGGAAGATAAATCAATGAGAGCACTTACAGAAAAAGGGTATGAGTGGTTGACTCCTTTACTTGATTTAAGAAACTCTATGATTAAAGAAAGAAACATTTCAGCTAATAGAATGCCTATGAGGAGAACAGGTCAACTTGCAGTTACAGCTGATGGACAGAATCAAGGATTCTATACTGAAGATTATAAAGCCAAACTCCTGAAACAAGTATTACAAGCTCAATATGAAATTCAAAAACACAAACCAGATTTACAATTAATTACAAATCAAGAACTAATTGCAATTCAAGTTATTTGGCATCGAGAATTTTATTATAAACATCAGGTATCTAAAATATATAATGATATATACAATAAAGGAATAGATATGAAAGTTGCTCAAGAAAAATTACAAAAAGAAATTGATCTTTTGAAAAACGTTTGTAATGATGGGAGTTCTGATTTTGAATTAATTCAAGAACTGCTAATAATGCAAAAAAATAAAGCACTTCTCAACAGGAAGAGAGGATTAAAAGATGACATTGAAAGAGTTATTGAAAAATACATTAACGATGTAGTATAAATATGTTTATTAAAGATATTGAACTAAACAATTTTAGAATTTATAAGGGAAGAAATAAGATTTCTTTAATGCCTTATGATGATAAAAATATTATTCTAATCAGTGGTAAGAATGGTTTTGGCAAAACAACTTTTCTTATGTCTTTGGTTTGGTGCTTGTATGGCAAGCAAATGGAAAAGGTTGATGAATTATATGATAAAGAAATCAAAGATAAAGGTAATTATACTAAATACATATCAAATAGCCTAAATAGGAAAGCTGCCGATGAAGGAGAAACAGAGTTTTCCGTTTCAATTACATTTTCAGGAGTAAATATCCCTGATGTGACCTGCAAAGAGGTTACTATAAAAAGATCTTATAATACAATAGTAAATTCTTCAGATAAAGTTGAAGTACTAATAGATGGTTATGCTAATGAATTAATAGAAGATCTTACTAAAGACAATCAAAGAGGAGAAGAAATATTTATAAGAGATTTTATTTTACCTATTGAAATTGCAAAATTCTTTTTCTTTGATGCAGAAAAAATCGTGTCTTTAGCAGAGGTCAATTCAAATATCCAACGAAAACAATTAAGTCAAGCTTATTCGCAAGTACTTGGGATTCAAAAATATGAAGACTTGAAAACAAATCTTGAAGAAAAACAAGATGAATATAGGAAACGTTCTGCAAAACCTGAAGAAAAAAAAGAATTAAATCAACTCCACACTGATATTGAAAATGGATTAGAAGAAATTAACTCTTTAAACTTAAATATAGATGATTTAAAACACGAAAAAAACCAACACGAAAAAGATGCAGAAGATATTCAACGAAAGCTAATTCGAGGAGGAGATAAAATAACTCTTGAAGAATTAAATGAATTAAAAAAGACTCAACATGAACTTGAAAATGAAAAGAATCAAAAACAAGAACAACTCAAAGATTTTTTTGATTTAATTCCTTTTGCTTTAGCGGGTGAAAACGTAATGAATGTCTCCGAACAAATTAAATTAGAAAGAAGTTTATATGAGCAAAAATATAAACAAGAAAATATCGAAGAAAAAATCATTCAAATCCGTCAAGACATAGAGGCTGAAAAACAAAATATCAAATATGTTTTTGATGTGAAAACTGAAGATTTCTATAATGAGCAAATAAAAAGATTAATTAAAAAATATTTTTTCACGGAATTTGTTGATATACCCAGTAATTTTACCCCGCTTCACGATTTTTCAAATAATGAAGTAACAGAATTTAACCATTTAGTTATTACCTTAAAACATTCATTCAAAGAGTCTTTCTCTAAATTGAATACAGAATATTCATATATTAAAAATCAATTAGATAGTATTTATAGGAAAATTAGAGATGCAGAAAAATTAGCAGAGAATGAATATATTAATTCTCTTAGATTAAAAAAAGAATCGTTAGATAAAAGAATTAATAATATTGAAATAGAAATTAGTTCTTTAAATCAAAGAATTGGAGAAATACTAAATCAAATTAAAACGAGTAGACAAAAACAAGACATATTACGTAAAAAGATTGATGACTCAAGTCAATATTCTGAAAAAGAAAAACGAACAAAACAACTAATCTTAAAATTACAAAATTTCATAACTTTATTCAAAGAAGAAAAGAAGAAATCTTTAGAGCAAAAAATGCTCTCGGGATTAGAAATATTGATGCATAAAAAAGAATTTATAAAAGGTGTTGAGGTTGACATTAGTCAAGCTGGAGATGATATTGATATTAATCTTGTTAATTCATCAAATAAGATAATTGATAAAAGTTCTTTATCTATGGGGGAAAGACAGATGTATGCTTCTGCTTTATTAAATGCTTTAGTAGATGAGTCTGACATAGAATTTCCTGTTTTTATTGACAGTCCAATGCAAAAGTTTGACGAGGAGCATGCAGAAAACATCATTAAATACTTTTATCCTAATGTTTCTAAACAAGTTATTATTTTCCCATTGATAAATAAAGAGCTTACTCGCGAAGAATATCTAAAATTGAAACCAAATGTAAGTAAGACATATTTAATTAACAATGTTTCTATAGACAAATCTGAATTTATAGAAACTGAACCGGATAATTTTCTAACTACATACAACGATATTTATCATGCAAATTAATATAAGAACTTCGGAAAAAAATCAAGAGGTAGTTAGAAAACTCACATTAAGGTTACCTCAAGGAACTAAAGAAAATGTAATTGCTAGAATTGCTTTAGGGTATTCACTTCAAACAGGAAAAAAATTTTTTTCAAGTGATTTTAATCTTTTTGATTCAAAAGGAAAAGAATATAAAGACCATATTCTTTTTGATGCAAAATACAGGGATTTTTACATAGCATTAATTTGTCAATATTATGGTATCTCAAAATTCGATGAAACAAATATACCCAAATATATTAAACTACATATTGATCATGGATTAGAACTTTTAGATAATATATTTCAAGATAATTATAATTATACCTTCTTTGATTTTTTAATTGAATATATCGAAAAAGGAACATTGATGTTGAGTGATTTAGAAGTATCTTTAGATGCTGTAAAGAACACACATCAATCTATAGAAAAATCATATTATTCAAATTTGATAAAATTGCAAATTGGAGAAACTTTTAAAAATGATGTTAAAGAGCCTATTTTCTTAAATATTAATGACACAAAACTATATAACAATTGCCATATAGCTGTTGCAGGAAACTCTGGTACAGGAAAAACTCAATTCGCACTAGACTTCCTATACCAAATAAACAAACACTCAAACGGACATGTAAATTTTATTTATCTTGATTTTAAAGGATTAAAATCGGATGATGTAGTTAAAATGCAATCATTTTTCACAGAAACAAAGACTGAATTTATTGATATACCTCAAACGCGTTTTCCGGTAAATCCTTTAACATTTATTGATAATGTAAACGAAGTAAATAAAAATTTGGGAATTGATAAATTTGTAGATATAATTTGCAAATATTCTAATCTTGGAATCAAACAAAAAGGGAAACTAAGGGAGGCTACCTTTGAGGCTTTTATTGAACAAAAGAATGGAACTTACCCAACAATAAAGCAGATTGATGAAAAATTACAAGAAATAGTCGGTGACAAAAAAGACACCTTGACGGAAATAATTGGTGAATTAAGCAGATATGAAGTATTTTTGGAAGATTCAAAAAATCAATCTAATTTTTTAGACAAAAATACCTATATATCATTGTCTGGAAATTTATCTACTCCTTTAAGATTTACATCCCTATTTTTAATAATAAACTACATATATAATGTCTTTATGAACATGGAGAATGCGCCTGTGGAAGATGGAGCTCAAGCAATGAGATATGTTATTTTGATAGACGAAGCTCACGTACTTTTCAAAGAAAAGAAATATCAAGAGATTTTGGAAAAACTATTAAGAGAAATTCGTTCTAAAGGAGTATCTGTTGTTCTCCTTTCGCAGGGTATTGACGAATATAATCAACCAGATTTTGATTTCTCTAGTATGTGTGAAATCGCTTTTCTTCTTGACATAAAAGACAAAAATAATATAAAATCAATTGATAAGTTTTTAGGACTATCTGGCAATATTAGTTCAAGAATTGCTCGAAATATGGAGATGATAAAAAAAGGGCAAGCAATCTCGAATATTAAAGAATTTGATAAGGGTGAATTATTTAAAGTAAAACAATATTGGGAAAATTTTAATTAGAGAATCTTAATTAAATATATTCCCGATACGAGGATATGTTATCCGCAGTAATCAGATTATTAGAATTTATGATCCGTATTAAAAATTCCATTACACATCAAAATAATAAATACACAGATTTTCTAATAGAAAATTCCAATAAATCAACGTTGCAGGAACGCGCGGGGCATCCGTAGAGAGACGATGTGCACATCGTCTCTACAAACAAATATAAAATCACAACCATCCGGACATTAGGTATATTATTGTACAGATTAAAAATTCCATTACACATCAAAAAAAATAAATATACAGGTTTTCTAACAGGAAAAATTCCAATAAATCAACGTTGCAGGAACGTGCGGGGTATTCGTAGAGACGTCATACCCTCCATAGGCGGGTAAACACATCGTCTCTACAAAAAAATACGGGAAACAATACAAATGCAAAACGACAATTTCCATTCAACCGTGTTGGAGAAATAAAAATATTATATATCTTCGCATCATTATTATTTTAACAATCTTAAATTAACAGTAAATTATGTTGGATTACAATTTAGTAGCAGAATCTTCCGAAGTTGAAAGACGGGAATTTTATAAAAAAACCTATCTGCACGTAGCTTTGTCGGTATTGGCATTTATTTTAGTTGAAACTCTTTTATTAAGGACTGTCCCTGTTTCTTTTATACAATTGATGGTCGGACAGAAATATTCGTGGTTATTAGTGCTCGGGTTATTTTGGCTCGGTTCTATTTTGGCAAATAAATGGTCGCTCTCACAAAGCAAAAGAACACAGTATCTTGGTTTGGCATTTTATATTTTAATTGAAGCCGTCATTTTTTTGCCGTTAATGTTTATCGCCATTTATATGGCGGAATCCACCACCGTTGTAACACAAGCAGCCATTATGACGCTGGCATTGTTTGCAGCGCTTTCCTACACCGCATTTACCAGTAAGATGGATTTTTCTTTTTTACGTTACATTATTATTATCGGTGGTTTTGTCGCGCTGGGATTAATTATAGCCGGAATGATTTTCGGTTTTAATCTCGGTTTGTGGTTTTCAGCCGGAATGGTTCTTTTAGCTTCGGGCAGCATTATTTATGAAACAAGCAAATTGAAAAATGTTTATCAAACAAACCAATATGTGGGAGCGGCGTTGCAATTGTTCGCTTCGGTAATGTTGCTGTTCTGGTATATTCTAAGGATTTTTATGAGCAGAAGAAGTTAGACTTTGATTTTATGTAATGATTATTCGAATATTGTTTTAATAAAGA
>LR026962.1:971242-972085 GCA_900498215.1 uncultured Paludibacter sp.
CAAAGATATTCCTACACGTACTTTGCTAATACATATTGTCAGTTGTATTGCATTTTTGATTTTGCCGTTTGTTTCGTCACGGCGTGAAACGGACGGGGGTGTTTTTTCATTCGGACCGCCCGAAATGGAAGGTTTTATCAGTTCGCTGCTGCTTATTTTATTTTTTTACGCCAATTACTTTTATTTTCTNCCCCGGCTTGTTTATCAAAAGAAATACTTCCGGTGGGCGTTGGTGATGATAGGATGTTTCCTTTTTATTTTATTTGTATCTCATTTTATTGTGAGTCAAATAGATTTTCATNCTTTTAGGAGAGAGCCCGCGTTCACTCCGCCTTTCCCGCAACCGCCTCACAACATGCAAAATGAAAGNNCTTTNGAACATTATNTACATTCGTTCCGGTTTCAGGANTCGTTGTTGAAATTCTTGTTTGTATTGCTGCTCTCTTTTCTTCTGAAAACCAACAAACTGTGGAAAGAAACACGCGAAGAAAAACGAAAAGCGGAACTGGCTTTTCTCAAATCGCAGGTGAACCCGCATTTCCTGTTCAATACGCTGAACGGAATTTATTCGCTTTCGCTCCAAAAGTCGAAAGAAACGCCCGAAGCCATTATAAAACTCTCGGAACTGATGCGCTACGTGGTAAGTGAAATTGAAAAAGAGTATGTAACCTTGGGTAACGAAATCGATTATCTGCAAAATTACATCNATTTACAGCGTTTACGCCTGGGAGATACGGTAAAAGTAACATTCGACACTTCCGAAGCAAATCCCGATGTAAAGATTTCGCCGTTGTTGTTTATCTTTTTTGTGGAAAACGCATTCAAATATGGAATAAACACCTC
>LR026962.1:972240-994056 GCA_900498215.1 uncultured Paludibacter sp.
ATTGAATTTTATAAAAACCTGCCGGAAAAACCGTCGGTGATATTTACTACCGCTTTTTCAGAATATGCTGTGGACGGATTTAATGTAAACGCTGTGGATTATTTACTNAAACCATATACGGAACANCGTTTCAATCAGGCAATTCAAAAAGCCGTTCAACACTTCAANCTCCAAATAAAAGAAAAACGTATTTTAACGCTGCGCACCAANTACAGTATAAAATCCATAGAAATAGATAATATACAACTTATCGAAAGTTTCGACGATTACATTACAATTCGTTTCGCAAATGGAGAACCGCTGGAANTNAGAATGACNNTGAAAAAAATAATGGAACTTTTGCCCGCCGATGAATTTATCCGCGTTCACCGCTCTTTTATTGTTTCTTTCAAGTGTATTTCGGAAGTGCGGAATAAAA
This sequence comes from uncultured Paludibacter sp., assembly GCA_900498215.1. GTDB lineage: Bacteria > Bacteroidota > Bacteroidia > Bacteroidales > Paludibacteraceae > UPXZ01. The sequence goes on from LR026962.1 coordinate 972,659, forward strand.
CGATATTCATCGGGAAAAGAAAAATCCCTGTCAGCTCNACGTACGAAAAAGAGTTTTTCGACCGTTTTCAATCGATATAAAAACCCTGTTTACCGCAACATTTCACCCGATTACCGCAAAGTAACGATTCTGTAATAAGTATTTCTATATTTTTACGTTATAAAACAGAAAAATGAAAATAAATCAATCGTTTTTCTGTCTATTTATTATGGATGTAGAATTATGAACAGAAATTTACTCTAAAATTATTCGTTTATGAAAATTTTAATCAAACCTATTATTCTGTGTTTGCTACTGCTCCTTTTATCAATAACAAAGGGNTANGCTCAAACAATGTTAATTACTCTCACAGACGGCGCTACGAAAACATATTCCATTTCTTCTTCTTCAAAAATTTATTTCGAGCAGGACAACCTCATTTTTGCCGAGACACAAGCCGCTACTCCTGTGAGCAGTATTCATAAAATTACATTTAACACGCCTTCGGGAGTAAACGACATAATTTCGAATAACGTTCAAATAAGTATTTTTCCTAATCCGGCTACCGATTTTATCTCAGTGAAAAATGCTCCGGATGAAACGTGTCAGGTAAATATCTTCAGCGCTACCGGAATGTTGATGCTTTCCGTAAATGTGAATTCATCGGCGGAAAAAATAAACGTGAGTAACCTCGCGAAAGGAATATATTTGGTAAAAGTGAAAAACATAACCGCTAAATTTATAAAATTATGAAGAAAACAATTATACTCTTGTTTATCATCGTTGCTGCGGTTAGTTTATTTGCCACCGACTATTTGTTTATTTTTCAGAAGGATAATACCGTTACTTCTATTGACAGAGCAACCATCGACAGTATTAAATTTACATCCTATCAAACGGAACTGACTGTTTATAAAAACACTTTATCCACGAGCGCTTTCACACTTTCCAATATCGACAGCATCACTTTCGGCTCTTTTTCGGACGAAACAATAAAAATAGTTTACAACGGTTCAAGCGCAACCATAACCAATCCTTTTGAAAACAAAGGGGTAAATATCACGGTTTCAGGCGCGGATGTAACCGTAAATTCCGCTTTTTACGATAAAGAACTGACATATAACATTTCAGGAAACACTACGGACGGTTCTTTTAAAATATACAGCAACTACCGGTATATTTTGGATTTCAACGGTGCATCCGTTACCAACANCGANGGTCCCGCCGTNAATATNCAATCAAAGAAAAAATGCACCATTCATTTAACGGACGGTACAACAAATACCTTGGCTGACGGAACAAGTTACGCCACNAGCGATGAAGACCAAAAAGCGACGCTTTTTGCCGAAGGACAAATAATATTTACAGGAGCAGGAACATTNAANGTTTCAAGTAAATCCAAACACGGCATTTGCAGCGACGATTATATTTCCGTAGAAAACGGAACAATTAACGTTACTTCGGCTGCCAAAGACGCTATTCACGCCGGCGATTATTTCAAAATGAGCGGAGGAGCGTTGATCCTCTCTCCTACTTTGGACGGTATTGATTCCGAAGGATATGTAAATATCTCAGGCGGAAGCATCACTTACACCAATTCCACTGCCGACACAAAAGCAATTAAGAGCGACAGTATTATGAATATTTCCGCAGGAATAATCAATCTTACCATAAATGGAAATCAATCAAAAGGATTAAAGGCTGGTCAAAATATGACACTTTCAGGAGGAACATACACAATTAACACGTCAGGAGCAGTTGTGTTGGAAGCATCCGGTTCCGGTTATGATCCTTCCTATTGTACTGCAATTAAAGGAGATAGTTCGGTAGTGATTAGCGGCGGAACTTATACCATTAAGGCGACAGGCGCGGGAGGAAAGGGAATTTCGGTGGATAAAAACTTCACTATGACGAGCGGAACACTTAACATAACCACATCAGGAAACGGCGCTACTTACACAAACAGTTCGGGAGCAAAAGACGCTTACTCCGCCGCAGCCATTTCAGTAGATGGAAACGNGGTTGTTACTGCCGGAAATATCACNACCTCAAGCAGCGGTACGGGNGGGAAAGGAATTTCAGCCAATGGAAGCATTACCATCGGAGATTCTTCTAACAGTCCTGTAATAAACGTTACCACTACCGGAACAAAATTTTTAGTAAGCGGTTCTGATTACGATCACCCGAAAACAATGAAAAGCGACACAAACGTAACCATAAACAACGGCGCTATCACGCTTACTTCTTCCGACGACGGAATTCACGCGGAAAAACTTTATACCCAAAACGGTGGAAATGTTACGGTAACAAAATCGTATGAAGGAGTGGAAGGTTTTAATATCACATTGAACGCCGGAACACTTAATGTAACCGCTTCAAATGACGGAGTTAACGCGACGGCAGGTACTACTTCGGGAGGCACGGAAAGCAACGACGGCAGCAGTTTAAATGTAAACGGCGGAACATTAATTACAACTTGTACCAACGGAGATGCCATAGACAGTAATGGAAACGTTTATGTAAAAGGAGGATTGGTGGTTGCAAACGGACCTCAAAGCGGTGTGGAAGAAGCCGCCGACTTTAACGGCTCCTTTACAATTTCCGGAGGAACTTTTATTGGAGCCGGCTCCAATTCAAATATGACCAAAGCGATGAGCACAAGTTCAACGCAGGTAAATATGCTTATCAAATCATCATCGTTAATCAGTAGTTCTACGCTCCTGCACATACAAAACAGTTCTGGAACAGACATATTGACTTTTAAACCGCAAAACGGAGGATATTACTTTTTGTTTTCTTCTCCAAGTTTAGCAAAAGGAAATTCGTATTCAATATACACGGGAGGAAGTTACAGCGGAGGAACCAACACCAACGGATATATGACAGGCGGAACCTATACCGCAGGAACTTCTAAAAAAACGGTAACACTTTCATCGTCAAGTACCGTTAATACAGTCACAATGTAATAATAAATAATTAAATGATGTAATTTTTGCAATAGTTTTGTAATATTATCTTATTTTTGTAGTGAATTTATACAATAAGCCATATTATTCCGTCCTAAAATTAACTACCATAACTTTTAAGTGGGGATAAGGTGATTACAATATTGCATTGGCTTTAGCGAAAATCTAAATTTGAGCTAAAACCATTGATTTTTTACAATTTGTCGTCGGATGGTATAAATGTGATAATAATTAAGAGGCGGATTAGAACATATTGCAAAGAACAAATTCTATTTTTAATAAATGAAAGATTTTNTGGATATAATCAATGATTTTGAACCCATCACGCTTGAGAAAATGTCTCAGGTGGCATTGTTGGATAGAATTGATACGAAGTTTATTTTTCACAGGGATAAATTGAACGATATTTTACTCGAAGCCAANAAAAACTATCGTGTTCTGGAAATAAACAAATTGCAATATTCCGACTACGAAACAAGTTATTTCGACACCGAAAATTACAAATTTTATCACGACCACCATAATCAGCGTGGAAGCAGATACAAAGTACGGACACGAAGTTACGTTAATTCGGATTTGCATTTTTTTGAAATAAAACACAAATCAAATCAGGGCAGAACAATCAAGAGCCGCGTACAGATTCCCTGTCACGAATCGATAATTGAAGGAGAAGCCGCAAAATTACTGCACAAAAAAGTGGGCATTTCTTCCGAACTATTGAAAAAAACAATCCAAATTAACTGCAAACGCGCGACGCTCGTAAACAAACAATTAACCGAAAGAGTTACCATTGATTTTGATATGAAATATTTTATTGATGACGAATGGCACACCTTTCCCGAAGTAGTGATTGTGGAAGTAAAACAGAATAAAACAAGCGATTCTTTATTTTTAAACATTATGCGGGAAAAACACATCCGTTCCGAATCGCTGAGTAAATACAGTTTTGGCGTGGCTAACTTCATAACCGGAATCAAAAAAAACAATTTTAAAACACAGTTATCATATGTTCACAAAATTTGCAAACAAAATGCGGTTTAACTTACTCACCGCTTTTATTTTATTCCTTTTATTCACTCCGGCGGCTTCTATCTTGGCACAAAACACAGAAGAGTCGGACACCGAAACTGAAGTCGTAGATAACAATAACACCGTAATATTAAGTCCTGACAGCTTGTTAAAGGCAAGTTTTAAAGCGATTATTAAACCTCCAAAAAACAAAGCCGAAGTTGAACTAAACGGACATTTCTACTTTAGTTTAGTGATAGACTTAGCTATGTTGCTCCTCATTATCGGAACCATTTACTATCCTAATTACAAAAAATTAGATACCGTTTTCACCTTTGCCTTGTTCAATGTAGCTATTTTTCTGCTTACCTTTTTACTTAATCAGGTAAAAATATCTATGGGAGCCGCATTCGGGCTTTTTGCGGTATTTTCCATGCTCCGTTACAGAACCGCAGGCATTAGCGTTAAAGATATGACATATCTCTTTATCTTTATCACTATGGGGTTGTTAAGCGGAATTCAGCTTCAGGTGGGGGAACTTTTAATTGTTTTCGGAATTATTTTCATTATGATTCTCTTGCTCGATACCAAAATTCTTATCAAACGAGAATCCACAAAAATTGTATTTTTTGAAGACATTAATTTAATTCATGCCGATAAAGAAAAAGAATTGATAGAAGAACTTAAAATCCGTACNGGATTGAACGTTCACCGCATTTCAATAGAAGAAATCTCTTATCTTCGCGACAGCGCTACCATTACCATTTATTATTATGAGTAAGAAAAAAATATTTTTATCACTTTTTTTGTTACTTGNTGTCGNTTNCGTAAANGCNCAATCGGAATACGGAACTTGGACAAGCATTTCAATAGATAAAAAAATAAATAAAAAATGGAGTGTAGAAGCCGAAACCGAGCTGCGAACCATTTATTACGTCCGCTTAATTAACCGCTGGAGCGTAGGTTTGAACGCCACATACAAAATTATAAAACCATTGGAGATAAACGCCGGCTATCAGTTTATGAATGTGCTCGATCAAAAATACCTGAATTACCAATTTAGAAACCGTTTTGATGCGGATGTGACCGGGAAACAGAAATTAGGAGATTTTTCGTTTTCACTTGCCGAGGGAGTTCAGGTTACCACCAAAAACGACAGCAAAAGAGCGGACGATTACGGCATTATCGACACATATAAAATTAATCCTGCGTGGATATGGAAAAACTCACTGAAGACAGAATATAACATTCCAAAATGTAAACTCACGCCCGGTTTTGAATTTAAAACATATTATACTTTGAACGACCCCGATGGAAATAGTATGGATAAACTTAGATATACGCTTTATTTCAAATATAAATTGAATAAACGTAATTCGGTGAACATTTTCGGAGTTTTAAATAAAGAATTGGGAGAGGATGAAGCAGATTATTCCGGAAAATACATTGTGGGGGTAAAATACAATTATACTTGGAAATAAATCCTGATTATGAAAAACATAGTTAATTACATACTTTTCATTCTTACATTTTCTCTTATTATAGTTTCGTGCGATCCTGAAAATGTGATAGACACACCCGACAAAGGCAAAGCCGAAACCGCTGCCGACTACATCTGGGACGACTCGAACGTAAAAACAATCTCTTTCAGTAATACTTCCATAAGCGCTTCATCGCCGGATGTAATCATCAACGGAACAACCGCTACCATTACTAAGGCAGGTTATTATTCCGTAAGTGGAAATTTAACCGACGGACAACTCATTGTAAATGCTCCCAAAGCAAAAATGAAGATTATGTTGAGCGGAGTAACGATGAGTAACTCAACAACTGCTCCCGTTTACATTCAAAGTGCATCGAAAGTAATTGTTTTCCTCAAAACGGGAACAACAAATACTTTTTCAGACGCTTCGATATACACAAATACAGGCGAACCAAAAGCTACTTTCTTCAGCAATGCTTACCTTGCTTTTACCGGCGATGGAACTCTCACAATACAAGGAAATTACAACGATGGCATTTCCTGCGACGATGAAATTATAATCAACAACGGAAAGATAAATGTAAGCGCTTTGGACGACGCTATCAGAGCTAAAGATTATTTACTTATTCACGATGGCAAAATAAATTGCACAGGAATTACAGGACACGCGTTAAAAGCGGATAGTACGGATGTTCCGGGACGCGGATACGTAAAAATTGACGGCGGAGATTTTTCATTGTCTTCTGCTCAAGGAGACGGAATACATACTTACAAAAGAATCATCATTGAAGATGGAATTTTTGACATAACATCAGACGACAGTCAAGCATTGCGCAGCGATTCATTAGTGCTTATTTCAGGCGGTACAATCAATGTTACCAATTCAAAACAAGGAATAGAATCTCCTTACATTACAATAGCAGGCGGAACAACCAACATAAGCACGTCTAAAATAGCCATAAATGCCACATTCGGTAATTCAACCGCGACAGCCGACAGCAGTTTATTAACCGTTTCGGGAGGAAATTTAAACGTAAACTCATTAAGTTACGCATTCTCCAGCGATGGAAATATCAACATAAGCGGAGGAACAACGGTATTGCAAGGAGCTTTGTCCACATCAAAACCGGTAGTGAGATATGCGGGAGAATTTACCATTTCAAACGGTTTGTTTATCGGTTGCGGACCAAATGCGGGCTCGGCAATAAAAGGTTTTAGCGCCGCTTCCACGCAAAACAGCGTAAAAATCGCCTCCTCTTCCATAGCCACAAACCTCATTAACATACAAAATGCCGGCGGAAATTCATTAGCCACATTTAAGCCCATCCGAACTTCTTATTACATTCTTTTTTCTTCACCCGCACTACAAACGGCAGGTTCTTACTCCATTTTCAGCGGAGGAAGTTACACGGGTGGAACCTCCCAAAACGGATATTATACCAACGGAACGTATAGCGGCGGAACTAAAAAAACAACGTTTACCGTTTCATCCAACATCACGGAAGTAAGTTTTTAACCGGGAAAATAAGGACAAACGACCAATAAATTTTGGTGAGTTTGACAAATAAGATATGTTTCACAATTATTTCACTCCCCTTTTATAACGGGGAGTTCGTTTTTTGGTATGGTCGCAATCAAGTGTATCTATTATATGGAGTTATCTTCTTATCGGTAGGCACAATTTGTATTACAATTCTTTTAGAACAATAGAAAGTAAAAACGGACTATAATTTTTTTTGCTTATTTTTGTGTTTTAAAAATAAATCTATGAACTGGACAAAGAAACAATTTTCTACGCTCGCCGTTGTTGCCATTACCTCTTTTATGGGAACATTTCTCATTTCCTCTATAAACATCGCACTTCCCGCCATCGAAAAATCGTTTGAATTGGATGCGGTTTCGCTAAGTTGGGTTATCACTTCTTTTCTTTTGGCTACGGCTATCTTACAATTTCCGGTAGGAAAACTGGGAGATATTTCAGGCATTGAACGGCTCTACAAAATCGGTTTGGTTATTTTTACGGTTTCATCATTACTAAACGGATTGGCTGTTTCCGGTTCTTGGTTAATTGTTTTTCGTTTTATACAAGGCGTTGGCGCCGCTCTTACAAATACCACCGGCTCCGCTATTTTAGTTTCGGAATTCCCGCCTCAAAATCGCGGAAGGGTATTGGGTATTTCCGTTTCTGCCGTTTATCTCGGTTTGGCTTTTGGTCCGTTTGCTGGCGGAATTATCACACAACATATCGGGTGGCGTTTTATTTTCTTTATTGCTGCCGCATTGGGATTGATTTCAACCGTTTTTTCATTCATCTTCCTGAAAAATGAAAAAAAAATTTCAACAGAAAAAATTTCCGATATTGATTTCAAAGGAACCATCTTTTTTGTTCTCGGTCTCATTGGTTTAGTGTATGGCTCCTCGCAAATTCCCGCCTTGTTCGGATGGGTGCTAATGATGGGCGGAGTGTTTTCAACAGTGGTTTTTTGGTTGTTGGAAAGCCGTGCCAAATCCCCTATGATAGACGTAAAACTTTATACTAAAAATCGACTTTTTGCCTTTTCAAATCTGGCTGCGCTTATAAATTATACGGCTACGTCTGCCATTGTTTTCTTTTTAAGTTTGTACTTACAAAAAGTGCAAGGTTTTTCACCACAAAAAGCCGGTACAATTTTAATTGCCCAACCTATAATGATGGCGGTGTTCTCTCCTATTGTGGGACGTCTTTCAGACCGTATTCAACCTCGCTATTTCGCAACTATTGGTATGGCAATGTGTGCTGTAGGATTGGCGGCTTTTGCGTTTCTTACAGCCAAAACACCCATTTGGGTTATTGTAACCGTACTTATTTGGGTAGGATTGGGATTTGCCTTGTTTTCTTCGCCCAATATGAATACCATTATGAGTTCCGTAAACAAAACCCAATACGGACAAGCGTCAGGTTCCGCCGCTTCGATGCGTGTGCTGGGGCAAATTACAAGTATGACCATAGTTACGCTCATTTTTGCATCTATGTTTGGAAATAAAGTGATCGAATCCATTCCCGATGCACTTTTTCTGCAAGCAATGAAGTGGGGATTTCTGTGTTTTTCTCTCATTGGCGTTGCCGGAGTTTATTTTTCTTTTAACAGAGGAAATTTAGAAAGGAAACCGAACGGGTAAATCAATTTATTAACTGTAGTGAATTATTTATCAGAAAATTAAACCTACTTTTTTTAACTAAAAACATAATGGCATATATTTTGTTTTTAATCTATAAACAAACTTTTAATACCCCTAGCCATGAAAAAATTAGCACAAACTTTAACAGTAGCCGGAGTTATTCTATTCTCAGCAACTCTTTTCTCCGGATGTGGATCAAGTTATTACAGCACATCGGAACCTTATTATAGTTACAGTTACAACAACCCCGCGTGGGCACCTGACTATTATAGAGGCGTACGTTACTATTATTTCCCTGATATTGAATGTTATTACGATTTATCTTCCCGATATTTTGTTTTCTTAAACAACGGTCAATGGATTTTTGTAGAAACAATTTCTCCTTTTTATCCGGCATTCAATCTTTCCGATAGTTATATCGTACTTGTAAATGTAAATGTATACCAACCTTGGATGCATCATCAGTACTATAATTCACATTATCCGAGATATTATTACCGAGATTACTACGATTATAGCAACATTCCTTATGTACGCGGATTCAATGAAAATGTGAATAGCGCTATTTATTGGTCTGAAAGTCAAAGAGACCGGGCACGCAATTGGGACGATAGAAACTTGAGACAAAACCGTAAGTTCACTTATTCCGAATCTGACAGGAGAGTACAGGAAGAAACTACCAGAAGAGTAAATCAGGAACGAGGAACGGTAACAGGCTCACGTAATAACACAACCACCCCAACAAGAACTCAAACTACAACAACTACAGAACGTACTACACGTGAAACAAATGTAAACAGCAGTTTACCAACTCGCACTACTACAACCACACGCAGCGAAAGCAATACTTCCACTTCGCGTGAAAGTAACTCCAATGTAGAAAGAAGAAGTAACACTAACTATTATGGTAAACCAATCGGACGCCCTGTAAAAGTGGAACCGCAAATGCGAAGTACTACAACCACAAATACGAGCAGAACAACAAATACGTCGACATCAGGAAGAACGTCCACCGATAATTCAAGCTCAAGCAGAACGAGCACCACCGGCGGAAGAAGATAAAAAATCGAACAATCTATATAATTCAAAAGCGAAATCGATAGGTTTCGCTTTTGAATTGATCATTTGTTTTGAAAATAACTATATTTGCATGTTAAATACATCAAACATATACGTTTCTTTTAAATATCTCAACATCTCACATCCTAATAAGCTATTAAAATGCAATGAAAAAACAATGTCCGACTTGTCACGGTTCAGGTCAAGTTTTAGGAAAATGCGCTATGTGTAATGGTACTGGGAAAAGCAGTACGGGAAATACTTGTCAAAGTTGTGGAGGATCAGGTAAATTTTACAAATTCTGTTCTACTTGCGGAGGTTCGGGAGAAGTAGAAAGCGGAGGTGAACACTGGTCCGGAGACGGAATGGAAAGTTGATTTTATAAAAAAAGGATTTTCACAATAAAATAAAGTGAAAATCCTTTTTTATAGATACGTTACGTAGGTAGTTTAATATCTGTTTCCTCCGCGGTAACCACCTCCACGGTAACCACTTCCACCAAATCTGTTATTGTCACGTCTTTCTGTTTTTGGACGTGCTACACTTACGCTGATGGTTTTTCCTTCAAATTCTGTTTCGTTTAATTTTTCAATTGCAGCTTGCGCTTCTTCGTCGTTAGGCATTTCCACGAAGCCAAAACCGCGTGAACGTCCTGTTTCTCTGTCTTTAATAATATTTGCAGAAGTAACTTCTCCAAAACCTGAAAATAATTCTTGTAAACTTTCGCTGGTTGTAGAAAAGTTCACATTTGAAATGTAAATGTTCATTTTTTAAAATTAATTTTTATTGTTATTGTTTATATGCAATGTTAATCGCATTATTTCCTTTGTGTCCTCTTTCCAGTTCAAACAAAACCACATCTCCCACTTTAATATTTTTCGGCGCTTTACTGATGTGGAAAAAATACTTGTTTGTACTTCCTAAATCTTTAATAAATCCATACCCTTTTTCTTCATTAAAATACTCCACTCTTCCTTGCATTCCTACGGATTCTTCCTCTTCATGTTTTGGAGCCGATATTAAAATCTGGTCTAATTCTATTTCCGGTTTTTTTATTGTCAAATCCGGTTTTGTATCGGTAATCATTCCGTTTGCATCTACGTAGGCAATCATATCATCAAAGGATTTACTCCCGGGATTCGTTTTACGTTCTTCTTTTCGCTTGCTTTTTTCTTTTCTTTTTTGTTCTTTTCTTTTTTCTACTTCCTTTTTATTAAATGAATTGGGTCTTGACATATAAGTTGATTTTTGTGATTGTGCTATTTTTATAGAATGTTTTTATGTGTGGAAAATAAGATTTATTATTACAATATGTGACGTTCGCAGCCATTTTCAACGAACAAAAAAGTGAATTTGAGGTCAGTTTAAGATGAGAAATCCTTTTAAGAATAAAGGGAGTTGTAATCTCTTATGAGAGGTTCAATATAGACTCTATTGTTTTGAACTACAAAGATACTTATAATAATTCGAATAATTGATATAAGTTGCTGATATTTCGGAATAATTATAAAAAAATCAGATACAAACCCGATTTCAATAAACATAAACAACAACTAAACATGTAAACTTCAAACATTAAACGTCTATACATCAAACTTTTTTACTACCTTTGCACCCGAAATTTAGAGTCTAAAACAATTTAATGTAATTTTTATGAATGTAGTTACAAAAACCATCACACTCGGTGATGGACGTGAAATTACCATTGAAACAGGTAAATTGGCGAAACAAGCCGATGGTTCTGTGGTGGTAAAAATGGGTGAAACCATGCTTTTGGCTACCGTTTGTGCAGCAAAAGATGCTGTTCCCGGTACCGACTTTATGCCGCTTTCGGTAGATTATAAAGAAAAATTTGGCGCTGCCGGTCGTTTTCCCGGTGGATTTACACGCCGCGAAGGAAAAGCTTCCGATTACGAAATTCTCGTTTCCCGTTTGGTTGACCGTGCCCTTCGTCCTTTGTTCCCTGACGATTTCCATGCTGAAGTATTTGTAAACGTAATGATGATTTCTGCCGATGGCGTTGATATGCCGGACGCATTAGCGGGCTTGGCAGCATCTGCAGCATTGGCGGTTTCAGATATTCCTTTTAACGGACCAATTTCAGAAGTTCGTGTAGCACGTATCAATGGAGAATTTGTTATCAATCCTACATTTGCACAATTGGAAGATGCAGATATGGATTTAATGGTGGCTGCAACCATCGATAATATTATGATGGTAGAAGGCGAAATGAAAGAAGTAAGCGAAGATGATTTATTGGATGCCTTGAAAATAGCTCATGAAGCGATTAAAGTTCATTGCCAAGCTCAAATGGAATTGACTGAAGCGGTAGGTAAAACCGTAAAACGTGAATACAGCCACGAAGAAAACGACGAAGACTTGAAAAAAGACATTTGGGAAAAAACATATCCAAAAGCTTATGCTTTAGCCACTGCTTGCAATGCCGACAAACATTCACGTGCAGAAAATTTTGAAGCGGTAAAAGCGGAATATGTTGCCGGTTTGGAACCCGAAGTTGCTGAAGAAAAGAAAGGATTAATTGACAGATATTATCACGCCGTGGAAAAGGAAGCGATGCGTCGTTCTATTTTGGATGAAGGCAAACGTTTAGACGGACGTAAAACCACCGAAATTCGTCCTATCTGGTGCGAAATTGATTATTTACCGGGACCTCATGGTTCTGCAGTTTTCACTCGCGGAGAAACTCAATCGCTTACCACTGTAACATTGGGTACTAAAATGGACGAAAAAATCATTGATGAAGCATTGATACAAGGTAAGGAACGTTTCTTATTGCACTATAATTTTCCTCCATTTTCCACAGGTGAAGCTCGTCCCTCACGCGGTGTTGGTCGTCGCGAAATTGGTCATGGAAATTTGGCTTTCCGCGCACTTAAACCAATGATACCGGAAGATTATCCTTATGTAGTACGTGTTGTTTCCGATATTCTGGAATCAAACGGTTCATCTTCAATGGCTACGGTTTGTGCAGGCACATTAGCTTTGATGGACGCAGGTGTGAAAATTAAAAAACCGGTATCCGGTATTGCTATGGGATTAATTTCTGAAAATAAAGGAAAAAACTTTGCCGTCCTTTCTGATATTTTAGGTGATGAAGACCATTTGGGTGATATGGACTTTAAAGTAACCGGAACAAAAGACGGTATTACCGCTACTCAAATGGATATAAAAGTGGACGGACTTTCGTATGAGATTTTGGAAACTGCGCTTCGCCAAGCGAAAGAAGGACGTATGCATATTTTGGGTAAAATTACTGAAACTATTGCCGAGCCACGTGAAGACTTGAAACCACACGCTCCACGCATCGTAGTAATGTTTATTCCAAAAGAATTGATTGGTGCTGTAATCGGACCTGGTGGAAAAATAATTCAAAACATACAGGCAGAAACAGGAGCTAGTGTAGCTATTGAAGAAATTGGCGAACAAGGTCGTGTAGAAATTGCATCTTCAAATAAAACATCGCTTGATGCTGCTGTTGCCAAAATCAAAGGCATCGTTGCAATCCCTGAAGTAGGTGAAACTTATAATGCCAAAGTAAAATCTATTATGCCTTACGGTGCATTTGTAGAATTTATGCCGGGTAAAGAAGGTTTGCTTCACATTTCAGAATTGGATTGGAAACGTGTGGAAACAATGGAACAAGCAGGTTTGAAAGAAGGTGATATCATTGATGTAAAATTACTTGATATTGACCAAAAAACAGGTAAATTCAAACTCTCACACAAAGTATTGATTCCACGTCCGCCTCGCGAAGAGAAACCGCAAGCCTAAAAAAGTTTTGAATTTCAAATTACAACTTGATAAAGTACATAAAAACGCCGCTCTCATAATGAAAAGCGGCGTTTTATTTTGGTTTAAATTCCCAAAAAGACAATTATAAATATTTAACAAAAAGACGCAACATAAAATCATTTTTATTTCGATTTTTTTATTTCTTTTGCATTGCATATTGCTGTTAAATACTGCACATCAAATAACTTATTCCTTCCATTCAGCAACATTCGTGAGATTTAATTCCGCTGTTTTTTTAGATTTATTTTCTTGAAATTATTTAAAAAAATTAAAACTTATGAAGAAAGCGTTACTCTTTTTGCAAATTTTTCTTTCCCCCTTATTTACTTTTGGTTTAACTTACAACGTAACTGTTCCAACAGGAACCAAAGTTTGTTATATTGCCGGTGAAATGAACGGCTGGTCTCAGCAAGAGATGAACAAAGTGGATGACACACATTATACGTTAGATATCGCTATTGCAACAACATCCCAAAAATATAAGTATTGTTCGGGTCCGAGTTGGGCTTATGTAGAAAATATTGCAGATAATAGAAGCTATTCTACAACTGACGTTGTTACATCTTGGACATTAATATATGATCCTAACGCTATTGCAACAGATATTACTTATACGGTTACCGTACCGGAAGGTACAGATGTTTGTTATTTTGCTGGGCTCTCAACTGGTTGGGTTCATAAACAGATGTCCAGAGTAGATGCAACACACTTCAAGATTATTGTAAACAGCGGAAATAAGGATATTTACAAATATTGTTCAGGACCAGATTGGGCTTATGAAGAAGTAGATGCAAACGGTCAATCAATTTCAAATAGAAATTATAACTCATCAGATATTGTTGCAAAATGGAAACAAGTTTACTATTCTGCTCCTATTGGAGTGACATATAATGTTACGGTTCCATCCGGCACAAATACATGTTATCTTTCGGGAGATATGAATAACTGGAGTTTTACTCCAATGATAAAAACAGATGATACACATTTTATGGTAAATATTCCTGATGCAAAAAATTATCAAAAATATATTTACTATTCAGGACCGGACTTAGCTTACAAAGAAAAAAAATCAGACGATTCAAATGTGGCAGACAGAAGCTTTAGTTATTATGATGTAGTTGAAAAATGGTCATCGATTTATTCACCAGGTTCATCAATCAGCTTAACCTCTAATTTTTCTCAACAAAGTTATGAATGTGAAACAACTCTGCCTATTACATGGACAAGTTCAAATATCCAGAATGTGAGAGTTCTTTTTTCGGGTGATTATGGATTAACGTGGAGCGAAATTGCATCTGTTCCTGCCGGTAATGGAATGTATAATTGGACTTTACCTTCAAAAGCATTCTATCAGTGTAAAATTATGATTTGTGATGCTTCAAATAATCTTGTGAGTAGTGCCACAAAAGAAATGTTTGTTGTTTATAATCATCTTCCTGAAAAAGTAGATCCATTGCTTAAAAATTATTATCAGGTATTTACAGACCCCTACAACGAGAAATATCCGGTAACCACAACTGCGGATAGTGACAATATTAATGGAAAAGTCGGAAATGCGTGTGGTCCTACTGCTGTATCAAATATTTTAGCTTATTGGGAATTTCCTAGAAAAGGTTTTGGGGCTAGAACTTTTACAGATATAAAAAATTGTACATGGTCTGCCGATTTTTCTTCAGCTGATTATAATTTTGATTTAACTAATGATCAGTTAACCACAAGTAGTCCACAAGCATTAATAGACGCTAATGCTACTCTTATGTATCATGCTGGAGTAAGTATGCACGATATTTACAGAAGTGGAAATTCTGTCGGAGTGTTAAACGCATTCAAACAATACTTTGGATACAATGCCGGTACCGTAGAATTATGTAGAGATGACTATCTTCCTGAACAATGGGAAAAAATAATGAAATCTGAATTGAGCCTCGGAAGACCACAGATGATTCAAGGATGGGCAAATTATTTTGAAGATGGAGGTTATGGAGGACATTGGTTTATGTGTGATGGATACTCTGCTGATAATCTTTTCCATATCAGTCTTGATTATGGAGAAAACGGTGGAAGAAAATATTGTCCGTTGTATGAATTTGATTATTATAAAATGAGAAACTGGACATTTGCATATTTAGAACCTGAAAAAAACGGCAGAAACATACAGCTCATTTTTCCCGTTGGAGAA
Organism: uncultured Paludibacter sp.; assembly: GCA_900498215.1. Taxonomy (GTDB): domain Bacteria; phylum Bacteroidota; class Bacteroidia; order Bacteroidales; family Paludibacteraceae; genus UPXZ01. The sequence continues at coordinate 988,305 of LR026962.1, forward strand.
GAAAACTGGAAACAAGGAACAGTAAAAAATATTCAGTGGACAAGCACAGGTATTTCAAATGTAAAAATCGAGTTTACCGAAAATGGCGGTGAGTCTTGGACCACTATCGCTAATAATATTTCTGCTAATTTAGGTAATTACAATATTACATTACCCACGATTATTTCTACAAAATGTAAAATTAGGGTAAGTGATACATCAGATATAAATATATATAGCAGAAATAAAACAAACTTCAGCATATATGATACAAAGTCACTTCAATTAATTTCTTCCATATCATCATCTGTTCAAAGGGGAGTAATTTTACCCCTTAGATGGACATCAAAAGGTGTAAACACAGTTACAATTGAATACAGCCTGAATAATGGACAAACTTGGGATTTAATCACTGAAAAAAATGCGGATGACTTTGTTTACAAATGGATTATTCCTAATGTGATTTCTTCAAACTGCAAAGTTAGAATTACCGACAAATCCGATAATTCCCTACTTTCGGAAAGTTCTCCATTTTCTATTATCAGCAATTCTATTCTTGGTGGACCTTATCCTGTAGATGAAAACACATTAGCATTGTATCATTTTGATAATGATTATTTTAATTCTGTGAGCACACAAACTTATGCATATTCTTTCAATACTACTGATTTTATTTCAAATAATGAGAATAAAATGGATTATGCTCTTAGAATTGACAACACAAATTCAGATATTTCAAGTTGTGTAGTGTTGCCATACGAAAATCCGTTAAGTTTAATTGGAGATTGGACTATTGAATTTTGGTTCAAAATTAATTCCTGGGGAGGAACTTCTACCGCTTATCCGTTTTTATTTATAAAGTCTGGAGCAAATTATTTCATCTTTCTTGATGTTGCTTCAAAATCATTACACGTAGGGTACGATTATGAAGGAGGAGCTGAAAATCTGTATTTGCCAAGTAATAGTTTGGAATTAAACAAATGGTATCATATCTTATATACACGCAATACTACAAATTCCACATTAAACTGTCAACTTCATGATATAAATCGCCAAGAATTAATATCTAAATCTGCAAATTACAACCCCTTACATATTCCTAAAACAAATACAGAGCCAATAAATATTGGGGGATATGCCGGCGGATCGAATGTTCAATTTGACGGATATATTGATGAAGTCCGTATCAGCAATATAGTTAGAGATTTTGTATCAACAGGAATAAATACTGTAAAAACAGACCCGTTATTCTCCATTTATCCTAATCCTTCAAACGGAATTATTCATATAAATTGGAAAAAAGGAATTACTGAGGGAGAAATTTCATTTATGAATAATTTAGGACAAATACTACTAAAGAAGAATATCACTGAAATAAGAAACAATTCTATTTCATTAAAAAATTTCCCGGAAGGAATTTATTATATCAAATTATCCGATAAAAATAACTGTTGGACAGAAAAAATTATTTTGAAATAAATCTACTAATGACAACACCGCCATTTTCTTTTTGAAAATGGCGGTGTTTAATATTTATTGGCAAATCAGTTGTTATCCGTAAATAATTTTTCCTTTTTCGTCTTTAAACTCTTTGAATTTTTCGTCAGACTCAGGGCAATCAAAACTCTTTAGATACTGTTCCATAGCTCTATAACTCATACCCATACTGGAAAATCCTCCGTCGTGGAATAAATTTTGCATGGTTACTTTACGAGTCAAATCACTAAACATTACCACACAATAATCGGCGCATTCATCAGCATCAGCATTTCCAAGCGGAGCAACACGTTCAGAGAAATCCACCAAACTATCGAAACCTTTCACACCGCTTCCTGCTGTAGTTATGGTTGGCGATTGAGAAATAGTATTTACTCTCACATTATGCTCACGACCATAAATATACCCGAAACTGCGAGCAATACTTTCTAACATTGCTTTAGCGTCTGCCATATCGTTGTAGCCGTAAATTGTACGTTGAGCAGCCATATATGAAAGCGCGACAACAGAACCTCCTTCAGAAATGGCATCCATTCTCTTTGCCACTTGCATCATTTTGTGGAAAGAAATAGCCGAAATATCAAGTGTGGTATTCAACATTTCGTAATCCAAATCATCGTAAGTGCGTTTTTTACGCACATTTGGCGACATTCCGATGGAGTGAAGTACAAAATCAATTTTTCCTCCTAACGCCTCCATTGATTCCCGAAAAACAGTTTCCAAATCTTCTACCGAAGTTGCATCAGCAGGAATCAACTTTGCATTTAGTTTGTCGGCAAGTTCTTGTGTTGTTCCCATTCTCACTGCCAGCGGCGTGTTTGACAATGTGATGATTGCACCTTCTTCTACAGCGCGTTCAGCTACCTTCCAGGCAATTGACATTTCGTTTAATGCTCCAAATACAATTCCTCTTTTACCTTTTAATAAATTATAAGTCATAATTGTTGTTTTTGATTTTACTAAAGATAAAACTAATTCTATTAGAAAAAGTTCAATCTAAGTTTTTAGATTTTGGCACAAAAATAGTAAAAATGTGCAGTTTCAGAAAATGCAAAGACAAAAATTAACCTTTTTTGTAAGGTCGAGTTGACAAATTCATATAAACAAAATAGGATTCAAATCAATTTGAACCCTATTTTCATCTTATCAAAATAAAAGAATTAATCTTCTTCTTTCTTACTTGCTTCGTATTCTTTCAAGAGTTTATCCTGAACATCGCTTGGAACAAGTTCATAACTGGCAAATTTCATCGTAAACGAAGCACGACCACCTGTAAGTGAACTCAACGAAGTTGAATAAGAAGACATCTCTTTCAAAGGTACTTTAGCTTTCAGTTTTTCAAATCCTTTTTCACTTTCCATACCCATAATCATAGCGCGGCGTCCTTGCAAATCGCCCATCACATCTCCCATATAATCTGATGGAACTGAAACAGTTACATCGTAAATAGGTTCCAAAATTTTTGGTCCTGCATTTTTGAATGCATCACTGAAGGCATTACGTCCTGCCAACATAAACGAAATTTCGTTTGAATCTACCGGGTGCATTTTTCCGTCGTAAACTATTACGCGAACATCACGCGCATACGAACCCGTTAGTGGACCTTGTTCCATGCGTTGCATTAAACCTTTGAGAATTGCCGGCAAGAAACGAGCGTCAATAGCTCCACCCACAATGCTGTTCACAAAAACTAATTTTCCGCCCCATTCCAAATCGATGGTTTGAGTATCGCGTGCAGTAACTTTGTATTCCTGTCCATTAAATTTATAGGTTTCAGGCATGGGCATACCTTCCATATATGGTTCTACAATCAAGTGAACTTCACCAAATTGTCCTGCTCCACCCGATTGTTTTTTATGCCTATAATCGGCACGAGCAGCTTTGGTAATAGTTTCTCTGTAGGGGATTTTTGGTTCTAAAAATTCAATCTCCAATTTATCATTATTCTCCAGTCGCCATTTTAGAGTTTTTAAGTGGAATTCTCCTTGTCCCGAAATAATAGTTTGTTTCAATTCTTTCGAGATTTCCACAATCCAAGTAGGATCTTCTTCTTTCATACGATTCAACGCTTCGCTTAATTTTTCAGCATTGGCTTCGTTTGCCGGTTTAATTGCCCTACGGTAGCGAGGTTCCGGATATTTAATAAAATCAAACTTATGTTCAACGCCTTTTGCATTCAAAGTATTTCCTGTATAAACATCCTTTAATTTTACAGCAACACCAATGTTTCCTGCAACAAACTCTTCAGCAGCGGTTCTAATTTGTCCGGCAACTGTATAAAGCTGGGCTACACGTTCTTTTGAGCCACGATTTGCATTGGTTAAATCATCACCTTGTTTCACCTTACCGGACATTACTTTGAAATATGAAACTTCACCAATATGCGGTTCAACTGTCGTTTTAAAGAAGAATAAGCTTGTAGGCGCATTTACATCCAATTTTACTTCTTCGCCTTCAGAATTTACAGGAGCAGGCATTTGATTTGGAGAGGGGGCAACCATATTCAAAAAGTTCATCACGCGGTGAACCGCCATATTTTGCTCTGCCGAGCATACAAAAACGGGGAAAATACTTCGTGAAATTAACCCTTTTTGAATTCCGTCACGCATTTCTTCTTCCGTTAAAGAACCCTGGTCAAAATATTTTTCCATCAATCCTTCATCATTTTCAGCGGCTGCTTCCAATAAAACCTGATATAATTCGTCAGCTTTATCTTTTTCTTCTGCAGGAATATCCAACACCTCAGGAGTTATTGCTCCCGGTTTGAACTTGTACATTTTTTGTTTTAAAACATCAACCACCCCACTAAAAGAAAGTCCGCTCCCAACAGGATATTGTACGGGAACTACCTTACTTCCATACATTTCTTTTAAGTTAGCTAAAGTATTCTCATAATCCGATTTTTCATGATCCAAATGGTTAATTAAAAACATCAAAGGTTTATGTAATTTTTCTGCATAACGAAACTGATTCATAGTCCCTACTTCTATCCCATTTGATCCACTTACCAACATCAAAGCCATATCTGTTACATTCAACGCAGAAATAACACCTCCCACAAAATCATCGGAACCCGGACAATCAATAAAATTCATCATTTTATCTTTCCACTCAAAAGAAAATACGGTTGAAAACACAGAATATCCATATTCTTTTTCAACCGGAAAATAATCACTAACAGTATTCTTACCGTCCACTGTGCCACGACGTTTTATAACTCCACTCTCGAAAAGCATCGCTTCAGCGAGAGTGGTTTTCCCGACGCCAGAACTGCCTATTAAAGCAATGTTCTTAATCTCATTTGTTTTATACACTTTCATATCTTATTGGTATTTAATTAATTAAGTTAATTTAGTTTTTCCAAAAAATAAGATTGCAATGTATAAAAAAATAACATAAAAATATCACGTATTTATATGTTATAAAACATATATACCAACAAAAAAGAGCAATTACGATAAACACAACGTAATTGCTCTTTTCTGCTTTGTAAAAAACGGCGTCTATCCGCCGGTTGGCGGACAAGTTCTACTCTCCTTTCTTGTTGACGTGAGTACCATTGGACGTTACCGGGCTTATCCATCGGCTAACGGATCGGAAAACGGGAAGAAGGATACTGCGAAAAAACATTGTTTGAAAACAAAAAGCCCCGACTACATTGCTGTAATCGAGGCTTTCTGATAAAAAACGGCGGCTATCTACTCTCCCACTTGTTGTGCAGTACCATCGACGTTACCGGGCTTAACTTCTCTGTTCGGAATGGGAAGAGGTGGAACCCCGGTGCTAAAACCACCTGAATAAGTTTCGACATTTCAATAAGAAAAAGATAAAACTTCGGGTAAAGTTTTATAAGAGTTTAACGAGATTAAATTTTTATTTTTCCCTTGTCTTTCTCCCCTTCTCATTGGGAGGGGTTGAGGGAGGTTAAAAAGCGTTCGGGCAATTAGTACTGCTCGGCTTGTATATCACTATTGTACACCTGCAGCCTATCAACGTGGTAGTCTTCCACGACCCTAAATAATGAGATCTAATCTTGAAGCCGGCTTCGCGCTTAGATGCTTTCAGCGCTTATCCAAACCGAACGTGGCTACTGAGCAATGCTCCTGGCGGAACAACTCATCGACCAGAGGTTCGTCCAATACGGTCCTCTCGTACTAGTATCAGACCTTCGCAAATCTCAAACGCCCACAACAGATAGGGACCGAACTGTCTCACGACGTTCTGAACCCAGCTCGCGTGCCACTTTAATCGGCGAACAGCCGAACCCTTGGGACCT
>LR026962.1:1183023-1221094 GCA_900498215.1 uncultured Paludibacter sp.
TTTTTNAAAAAATCTCTAAAAAATGAAGAAAGAGCACAAAGTACCCTTTGGAATTGCCGGATTAGTGCTGGCGATGGGAATTGTGTATGGCGATATCGGGACTTCGCCATTGTATGTATTGANAGCTATTTTATCCGCTTTACCTGATGGTTCAAAAGGAAACCCGNACTTTATTATCGGAGCTATTTCCTGTCTTATTTGGACAATGACTCTCCAAACAACAATAAAATATGTATTTATAACTTTACGTGCCGATAATCACGGTGAAGGTGGAATTTTATCTCTTTTCGCTTTAATCCGTAAAAATTATCGTTGGGCTTACGTAATTGCCGCTGTAGGAGCTTCCACTTTACTTGCCGACGGAATTATTACTCCCGCCATTACAGTAACATCGGCTGTGGAAGGGCTGAAAGTGCTACAACCCAATCTCACGTTAAGTTCGGTACTTATCATAACCATTGCCATTTTGGTAGGTTTATTTTTAATTCAACCATTAGGCACCTCCCGACTTGGAAAATCATTCGGAGCCATTATGNTTCTTTGGTTTACAATGCTGGGCACTTTAGGAACGGCTTCTTTAATTCATTATTTACCTATATTACAAGCGTTTAATCCGGCTTTTGCCATAAAATTCCTGATAGCTTCGCCAAACGCGCTCATTATTCTTGGAGCCGTTTTCCTTTGTACAACGGGTGCAGAAGCGCTTTACTCCGATTTAGGACATTGCGGCTTGGAAAACATTCGTATTTCTTGGATTTTTGTTAAAACCACACTGATATTAAATTATTTGGGTCAGGGAGCTTGGATTATAACCCATCCCACTCTTTTGGTGGAAGAAGTTAATCCGTTTTTCACCATTATGCCGACTTGGTTCTCTCTTATAGGAATTATAATGGCTACACTTGCTGCAATTATTGCCAGTCAGGCGTTAATAAGCGGTTCATTTACCATTATCAGCGAGGCAATTTCACTTGATTTGTGGCCCAATATTCACATTAANTATCCTACCGAAGTAAAAGGGCAAATGTATATNCCGCTTATTAATCATGCACTTCTNATACTTTGTATTGTGATTGTTTTAATATTCCAGTCTTCATCCAATATGGAAGCTGCTTACGGNCTCGCTATTACCATTACAATGATGATGACTTCAATATTACTGTTTATCTACTTGAAAAACAAAAATGTTTCAATGCTATTTGCAATACCAATTACCGCATTTTTCCTCACGGTTGAAACCGGATTTCTAATTGCAAATATGCTTAAGTTTGCACACGGAGGTTACATTACTATTTTAATNGCCGGCTTCTTATTTTTCATTATTTATATTTGGTACAACGGAAGAAGAATTAAAAACCGCAGCACTACTTATACACCTATAAGCAAATTTATTCCTCAAATAGAAAAAGTCAGTTCCGATGAATCCATTCCAAAATACTGCACTCATTTGGTATATGTAACCCGTGCGAAATATCCGGACGAAATGGAAACAAAAATCATTCAATCNCTTATTCACAGGCAGCCAAAACGTGCTGATACTTACTGGTTTGTTTATTTAAAAAGAAGCGACGAACCGTATGTTTTCAAATATGATGTTAAAACATTTATTCCGGGTAAAATTTTCAGATTGGATATTGAAGCGGGATTTAAAATGGGGATTCATGTNGATACGTACGTGCATCAAATTTGCAGAGAAATGGAAAAACAAGGNGAAGTAGATTTAACAAGNCGTTACGCTTCGTTGCGTGAGGCAAAAATTGAAGGNGATTTCCGTTTTGTAGTTGTAGAACGCATTATCCGTAATGTAGATTTGCCAATGATACCAAAAGCAATTATCAATTTGTATTACGGAATAAAGAAATTCACCACTTCCGATACCGAAATATTAGATTTGGATCCATCGGTTGTTTCTTTGGAATACGTTCCGTTAAAGAACTTGCGTCCTGCGCCGAGAGCAAATCAACCCTATTTTAGTTATGAAGAAGATTTATAACCAAATATGACTTNATTTGAATAATCTTGTAAAATTATTTTCTGTTAAAAAAAATCTGACAGTTTAATATCAATATCAAAAAATAATTGTATTTTTACGTTCNATTTTCGCAAAAATAAAATCAATTAAAGTTTATTTTGCTTACATATTGAAACTTTTTAACAGACAAAATATCAAAATTATTCAGAAACAAACTTATTTAATAAAAAAAAGATGAAAATAGGAGTTCCAAAAGAAATTAAAAACAATGAAAACCGTGTTTCATTGACACCTGCCGGCGCTTATACGCTCACACAACACAAACACGAAGTGTATGTAGAAAATAACGCGGGAAGCAACAGCGGATTTAGCGATGAAGAATACGTAAAAGCCGGTGCAAAAATCCTTCAAACAGCCAAAGAAGTNTACGACATTGCCGACATGATTATGAAAGTAAAAGAACCCATTGANNNNGANTANAANCTTATCAAAGAAAATCAGTTGGTATTTACTTATTTCCACTTTGCATCGGAAGAAAAACTTACCAAAGCGATGATTGAAAGCAAAGCGNTNTGNTTGGCTTACGAAACGGTTGTTAACAACGGAACATTNCCNNTNCTTATACCTATGTCGGAAGTNGCAGGACGTATGTCGGTACAGGAAGGCGCTAAATTTTTGGAAAAACCGCAAGGAGGAAAAGGAATTTTACTTGGAGGCGTTCCCGGTGTGAAAGCTGCCAACGTATTGGTTATTGGCGGCGGAATTGTTGGAACACAAGCAGCATTGATGGCAGCCGGACTGGGCGCGCGCGTAACTATTGCCGATATTTCACTTCCACGCCTGCGCTATTTGAGCGAAATTATGCCCGCCAACGTAGATACGTTGATGTCAAGCAAATACAACATCGAGTCATTGCTTCCCACAACCGATTTNGTAATTGGAGCCGTGTTGATTCCCGGAGCAAAAGCGCCATTTGTAATTACAAAAGAAATGTTGAAACTGATGCAGCCGGGCTCCGTTTTGGTAGACGTAGCGATTGACCAGGGCGGATGTTTTGAAACATCAAAACCTACCACCCACGCTGAACCTATTTACGAAGTGGACGGAATTGTACACTATTGCGTAGCAAATATACCGGGAGCAGTGCCTTTTACTTCTACGCTGGCGCTTACCAACGCCACACTGCCTTACGCCGTGCAACTTGCAAACAAAGGATGGGAAAAAGCGTGCGCCGACAGCAAAGATTTACGCGAAGGACTGAATATTGTAAAAGGAAAAGTGGTTTACAAAGCCGTAGCGGAAACATTTGATTTAGCTTGCGAAGAAATTAGCTTATAGTCAAGAAAAAGTTTATAGTTTATACAGAATAAAGGAATGGCAAACGCTGTTCCTTTATTTTTTTGATATATTCTAAAAGATGTGAAAAATAATTTTTATATTTGCGATAAAAATTAACAATTAATCGCGCATACCATGCCAAAATAAGCGGATATACGAAATAGAATTGCGCATATTTGGGTGTTGGCAGCCAATTTAGGGAGACACGGCACAAAATTAAATCATCGCGAATGGAATTAACGCCAAAGATTGAAATTAGAGAAATAGAATGGAAAGGAGCATTTTCGTGGACAGGCTATGAAGATAAAAATAATCTTGATGAAATTCCTGATACAGAGGGTGTTTATCTTTGGACGTTTCAATACAAAGACGGTTACTTGGTTTATTGTGCAGGAATAACAAAATCTACTAAAAAAAGATTTAGGCAACATACGTTAGAATATAAAAGTGGAAACTATACAGTATTTAACGTATGTGAGGCTGAACAAGGAAGACGAGTAGAAATTTGGCACGGTTGGTCATACGCAAGAACACATCGTGAAGAGTTTAATGAACAAAAAGAAGAAATTTTAAAAGCCGTAGAGGAGCAATTGAAATCTTTTAGGGTTTTTGTAACTCAAGTTCCAGAAAAAAGAGAAAGAGCACGATTAGAAGCCGCAATTATGAACAACATATACAACTCGACAGAACCTTGGGCAGAATTAGCAGACAGAGGAATGGCTTTAAGTAAACGGAAAAAGCATGAAACTCCTATCTTAATTAATAACAAAAGTTCTGTGAAATTCTACGGACTGCCGAAATCATTCGAAATATAGATATGAGAATAATTGAATGGAATTGTCAAGGTGCTTTTGCCCCTCGCTCGCGCGGATATGTATCCGTGCGTTGCTTGGCAAAGCAATAAAATAATTTATCAATAAGAAAAAAATTCCCTCGTTTGCAACGAGGGTGAACGGTAAAGCGTTTGTAATACGACATAACTAAAATTAGTATTTTTAACGGCGTTATGATATTGAAAATGAATTATATATCCCGTGCGGGCTTTTATTCCTTCCGGACAGAAAAACATCCCGCAAAATCCGCCACTGCATTAATCTCCAAACCGTTGGCAACAACATAAAAGCAAAAATTAAAATGACACAAGAAAATTTATTGAAGCAAATAGAGTTTATTAAAGAAATTGATAAAATAAAATACATACAGAGACGCACAAAATTATTTAATAGCGACCGCAACGAAAACGACGCCGAACATAGCTGGCACCTGGCTATGATGGCAATTGTATTAAGTGAATATTCCGATGTGAAAATTGATTTAATAAAAGTAATAAAAATGGTATTAATACACGATATAGTAGAAATTGATGCCGGCGACACCTTTATATACGACCAGAATAAAAATCACGATAATACGGAGGAAGAGCTGAAATCCGCCAAACGGATTTTTGGCATCCTGCCTGAAAAGCAGGCGAAAGAATTTATTGAAATCTGGACTGAGTTTGAAGATGGCATCTCAAACGAGGCAAAATTTGCCAAATCAATGGATAGGTTTGAACCTTTATTACAGAATACATCCAACAATGGCGGGACGTGGAAAGAATTTGGAGTAAAATATCAAACCGTTTATGATAAGAAAAAAATAATAAAAAACGGTTCCAAAGAACTATGGAATTATGCCGAAAAGCTTATTGAAGATAGCGTTGAAAAAGGTGTTTTACAGAAATAAAAAACTCCCTCACCTTCGTTTTTAACAATGAAAATTAATAACAATAAGGCTTAATAACACAACGATATGGCTTAAAGACATAACGATAAGGGTCAAATACATAACAATATTGCCTAAAGACATAATAAAATGACCTAAACACATAATAATATGACCTAAAGACATAATAATATGGCTTAAAGACATAACAATATAAGATAAATGCATAACGATAAGTCTTAAACACATAACAATATTGCTTAAACACATAATAATATAACTTAAATACATAGCGATATGGTATAAAAGCATAATGAAACCAACTCTCTCCCCTCGTTTAAATAAGAGAAAGTGATAAAACTAAAAATTACTTCTTTATAAAAAACACATAAATGAAAACGATAACTGCATTTTTAATTTCCATCTTATTATTTACGGGCGAAACGCCTAAAAATGATATTTCAATATCAAAACGACTGCCTTCAGCTGCCGAAACATTATACCAAAACCCTCTTTTCACTCCCGATTTAGCCGACCCGAGTTTTATAAAAGCTTCCGACGGATGGTTTTACGCTTACGGTACCGAAAACGTATGGGAGCCAGGGAAACACCGTATTACCCCCATCATTAAATCAAAAGATATGATTCACTGGGAATATGTAGCGGATGCTTTTCAAACCAAGCCTGTCTGGCACTCACGTGGAGGCATTTGGGCGCCGCAAATTGTATTTAATTCAACCGACGGAACTTATTATTTATATTACAGCTTTTCAGCCTGGGGCGATTCAAACCCCGGAATTGGAGTTGCCGCCTCAAAAAAACCGGAAGGTCCTTTTGTTGACTTAGGCAAAATACTCGACAATCAATCGAGCGGGGTAACCAATAGCATTGACCAGTTTTTTATTGAAACCGGAAAAGGACGAAATAAAAAAAAATATCTTATCTGGGGTAGCTTTGCCGGTATTTATGGCGTGGAAATGGCAGATATGAAGACGGCAAAAATGGAAACAAAATTTAAAATTGCCGGAAATGGTTTTGAAGGTTCTTACATTTACGAGCACAATGGTTATTATTATTATTTTGGTTCGAACGGGAATTGCTGTGATGGAGCGCAAAGTCAATACCGTTTGAGCGTTGCCCGTTCAAAAAGCATCAAAGGTCCGTTTTTAACAAAAGAAGGAGTAAATATCATCGATAATTCCATCGAAGGAACTCCGTTTCTACACGGCGACAAAAATACAGGTTGGATAGGTCCCGGTCATAACGCCGAGATTATTGTAGACGATAGAGGCAGGTATTTCATTTTATATCACGCCATTCAATATTCCAACCCTTTGTTGCCCAATGGAGCCACGCGCCGTCCGCTTATGATGGATGAAATTATTTGGATTGACGGATGGCCCACAATTGAGGGGAGCGTTCCGAGTTTCGAATTAAAGAGCGCGCCTTATTTCAAAAAGAAATAAAAAACATGGACGGATATATCGCAGGCAAACAAAGAATACAAGTCGTCGAAGACAATTCACTAAATTTTCCAATATTTTACACCTAAAATCCACAATCATTTTATTATAAAAAGAAAGGACGATGTTTTTGAATTGCATCGTCCTTTGTTTGTTTTATTTTGATCTTCTTATCTTCTTTTTTTTCTCCACGGTTTTTCGTCGTTAACGCTGTAATTGTCGCTGCGTTTGCTTTTTTTATCGTTTTTTGATTTGAAGTTATCGTCTTTTTTCCACCGTTTTTCGTCCTTTGCTTTGTAACTGTCGTCTTTCCTGCGGCGGCTTTCTTCTTTGGGTTTGAAATCGTTGTTATTGTTGCGGTATTTTTTATCGCGCGTTTTTTTGAAATCGCCTTCATCATTGGAGCGGCTTCCTTTAGCAATGTCCACTTTCATATCGGGGTTGTTTTCAAACGCCATCATTATTTGGTTCACCTGATCTTCAAACACATCGAAAAACGTAAATTTATTGGTTACTTCAATGCTTCCAATGTTAATCGTTCGGTCGTCGGTAGCGTCGTTGATAATTCCCAGCAGTTTTTTGGGTGTAATCCCTTCTTTGTTTCCCACATTCATTTTCAGGCGAACGCGAGATCCCGATTTTTTCTTTCTTCTTTCACCTCTTTCTCCTCTCTCGCCTCTTTCCTCCGATAAATATTTGTGATCCGGGATATTTAAATCCTCAGCGTTTTTATAATAATTCAAGAAACGGTTAAATTCCAACGATACAAAGCGTTTCAGAATTTCTTCCTTTGAAAGATAATCCAACTGCTTCATAATTTTATCCATATACGGTTCAATTTGTTCCTCGTTCACTTCCACATTTTGCATTTTATCAATCATGAAGAAAAGTTGTTTTTTACATACTTCGAGTCCGCTTGGAATTTGCTGCTGCTCAAACTTGCGTTTCAGCATTCGCTCTATGTCTTTTATTTTATGTTTTTCTTTTGAATGGATAATAGAAACGGAAACTCCTGTTTTGTTGGCGCGTCCGGTACGTCCGCTGCGGTGCGTGTACACTTCCACATCATCGGGCAAATTGTAATTGATTACATGAGTTAAATCGCTCACATCCAAACCGCGCGCAGCCACATCGGTTGCAACGAGCAATTGCGTATGGCGGATACGGAATTTTTGCATAGCGGTATCGCGTTGCGCCTGCGAAAGGTCGCCGTGGAGCGCATCGGCATTATAACCATCTTCTATGAGTTTTTCTGCTATATCTTTGGTTTCCTGACGCGTGCGGCAAAAAACAATTCCATAAACATCTGGATTTAAGTCTACAATCCGTTTCAAAACCAAATAGCGATGTTTTGCGTTTGCAAGATAAAAAATGTGTTCTACATTTTCATTTCCCGAATTTCGAGTTCCCACCGTAATTTCCTTATAATCTTTCATATACTGGCGGGCGATGCGAGCGATTTCTGCAGGCATGGTGGCTGAAAAAAGCGTAGTGCGGCGAGTTTCAGGCGTTTCTTTCAAAATGGTTTCCAAATCTTCTTTGAAACCCATATTTAGCATTTCATCCGCTTCGTCCAGCACAAGAAAATCTATGTTTCCCAGTTTTATTTTTCCGCGTTCGGTTAAATCTATCAAACGTCCCGGAGTTGCCACCACTATTTGCGGTGTTTTGTCCAGTTCTTTCAATTGTTTGCGAATATCTTCGCCTCCATACACGGGAACAATTCTAATTTCAGTCAGATTTTTGGCGTAATTTTTCAAATCGTTTGAAATCTGAATGCAAAGTTCGCGCGTGGGAGCAAGTACAAGCGCTTGTACTTGATGCTTTTTGGCATCAATCATATTTAAAATGGGCAGTCCGAATGCTGCTGTTTTTCCTGTTCCGGTTTGCGCAAGTGCAACTAAATCAGCATTTTCGTTTAGCATAAAAGGGATTACCTGTTCCTGTATGGGCATAGGTTGTTCATAGCCGAGTTCTTCGATAGCCGAAAGAATCTCGTCTTTCAAATTCATTTCTTGAAATATCATATAAATTATTTTTGGTACACGTGTTTTGAACCAGCCCCCTAAATCCCCTTTGGGGGACTTTTATGTACCCAATGAAAATTTTGTTATCTGAAATAACAGATTAAAAAGTAGGAAGTTAACTCGCAACGTGCGGTTGTTTAAAATCGGGTGCAAAGGTAGTAAAAAGAATGGAAAGTAGAAAAAAGAATATTTTTAAGAGAAATTAGGTTAAAACATGGTCATAACTTCCTTCAAATCTTTTATTTGAATAAAGCCATCCATAGATTCTTCAAATGCCACCGGGCGATTTTTAGGATTGTAATACGCGGCATCTATTCCGCTCATCAACGCTCCCACAATGTCTGCCTCAAAACTGTCTCCCACCATAAGCGCTTCGTCTCTTTCTGCTTGATTGAGTTTGAGGGCATAATTAAAAATTTCAGGGTTGGGTTTTAATGCTCCGGCTTGTTCCGATAAAACTACGTGTGAGAAGTAATTTTCAATGTTTGCATTGCGAAGTTTGCGGTATTGAACTTCTACAAATCCGTTGGAAATAAGCGTGACGGGAATTTGTTTTTGAGAAGCGAATTCCAACAGTTCCTTTGCATTGGGTATAAGTTCAGTTTTCGTCGCGAGCGTATCCAAGAACAAAGTGTTCATTTTTTTAGCCAATTCGGCATCGTCAATTCCTACTTTTTTCAACGGGTAAAGAAAACGCTCCATCGATAAAAACTCCTTTGTTATTAATCCTTGTCCGTATTGTGTCCAAAGTTCAATGTTTCGTTTGGAATAGATTTCATAAAATGCTTCAAAATCTTGAAAACGTTCGTACAGTTTCTGCTGTATAAAAACATCATTCAATGAAGATTTTGCATTGGCATGAAAATCCCAAAGCGTATCGTCCAAATCGATAAAAAGGAATTTGTATTTTTTCATTAATTTGCCCCAACCCCCTTAAAGGGGAAAATTGTGAGAATTAGAAGTTTGTAAAGTCCCCCTGCGGGGAATTTAGGGGGTTTTTAATCCACTTCCACTACCAAGTATTTACTGATACTCCAAAAAGAGGCAGGGTCGGTGATAAATACCACGTAGTTTTCATTCTCTTTTTCAAGCGTATAACTTGATTTTGGATGACTTGTCAAAATTTTCACTTTCGATGTGGAATATAAAGGTATTTGTTTTGTATTCCGAGCATCGATTTTCACAAAGTAATTTTTATTGAAATCGGCTTGCAATACTTTCTGTGCGCTAAAAAGCCCGGTAGAAGTAATTATTTTATTATCTTTCAATTCTTTTTTGGAACCAATTGCATACCAAGCCGTGTTCAATGCTTCATCCTGCTTTGTAATTTTGGTTTCCTGTTCGACATTTTTTGCCGATAAATCTTCTACATTTTTTCCTAAATCGCTTACGGTTGTATTCAGCGTATTAATCAACGAATCTTTTTGTTGAATTTGCGCCTGCAACATTGCAACTTTAGCCGATTCCGCTTCCAACGATTTTGTAAGTTGAGCCAACGTTTTTTCCACATCTGCCAACTTAAATGAGCTGCGTTTTAGTTTTGCCCGAAGATTATTTAATTCCTCACGGTTTGTTTTAATCATTTCGTTCAAATACGCCATATCTTCCGTCACTTTTTTCCGAACATCTTCCGGCGTATTTTCACTTAACGGCTCTACTGAAATGGTATTTTGAACATTCTTTATTTTATCGATATTTTCCTGAATTTCGTTCATTGCAGAAAAATAATCGTTCACTTCAGCTTCCATTTTTGCCTGAGCTTGCACCAAAGAATCATTTTGAGCTCTCAAACGTTCCGCCTCTCTGTTGTTTTTAAAATTGCAAGAAACAAACAGCAGTGTAACAGCGCCTAAAAATAAAATATATTTTTTCATTTCCCCGATTAAAATAGATGTTTTTATTTGACTAACTATCAGAATTTTAAATTATGCAATCCCGATAAAATTTTCTTCTGCAAAGTTAATGTTATTCTTCAAATCCTGCAACAATAATTACAAATTCTCCTTTNGGTTGATTTTTTGTAAAATGTGTTGCAAGTTCGGTTAATGTTCCCCGAACGGTTTCTTCGTAAACTTTTGATATTTCGCGCGATACAGATGCTTTTCGTTCGTTTCCGAATGTTTCGGCAAATTGTGTGAGCGTTTTCAAAATCCGGAACGGCGATTCGTAGAAAATCATAGTTCTTTCTTCCGTTTTTAATGCATTGAGTTTGGTTTGACGTCCTTTTTTCTGGGGCAGAAAACCTTCAAAACAAAATCTGTCGTTGGGTAATCCGGAAGCAACCAACGCAGGTACAAAAGCTGTTGCACCCGGAAGACATTCCACTTCAACTTCGTTTTCCACGCACGCACGCACAAGCAAAAATCCCGGATCGGAAATAGCGGGCGTTCCCGCATCGGAAATCAGCGCTACTTTTTGTCCGTTTTTGATACGTTCCACCACTTGTTGCACGGTTTTGTGTTCGTTGAATTTATGATGTGAATGCATCGGAGTTTTTATATCGAAATGTTTCAATAAAAAACCGCTGGTACGCGTGTCTTCCGCTAAAATCAAATCCACCGATTTCAATACATTTACCGCTCTGAAAGTCATATCTTCCAGATTTCCAATGGGTGTGGGAACAACGTATAGTTTCATATCAAGAAATTAGAAGTTAGAAGTTAGAAGTCAAAACACTAAACATAAACCGTAAACGTCAAACATCAAACATCAAACGTCAAACGTCAAACAAGGAACTTTACAAAAAGCGTCTTCTTACAATCTGTAGAAAATCTTCGGCGTGCTGATTGTCTTTATCCCAACCAAATTTATTGTTCAGAAACGAAACGGCTTCTTCGTATTTGGCAAGTTGATTGAGATAGGCAAGGGTTTTATTCATTACTTCACCGTTTCCGCCAAAAAGTTCGCGCTGAAAACGAAAACGGTCGCCAATATTGATTGCCGTGCGAATATCATCAATTTTAATATTATCGTTTACAGAACCAAAATTACTCTCCGGTTCTTCTACTTCCAATTTTATAATAACAGGTTCTTCTTTTTTTTCTTGAAGCGGTTGAACTTCTTCATGTTTTTCATCTTTCAAAACCGACTCTTGGATAGCTTCTATTTCGTTTTCTACAATCTTTTCTTCTATCTGTTTTTTATCCATAGTTTCCGAAATTATTTTTTCCTGAAGACCATATTCCTTTAAATCTTCCACAAAATCAACCGGTTCATCTTTCACAATCTCTTCCGCTTCAGGAACTTCCGGAATTTCTATTTTTTCTTCCGCCTTCTTCTCTTCATTCACGAGAAATTCAATATCGGAATTTAATGCTTCATCTTCAACTGCAGGAGCTATAACTTTTTCTTTATCTGTTATTTTTATGTCGTTTTTCGTGGAGATATTTTCCAACTCTTTTAAATTTTTGATGATATTTTCCGCTTTTTGCCGGGCAAGTTGCAAAATTGGCTTCGGAAAAACGTCCAAATCTTCAAATCCTTCGGTAAGAAGTTCCAACTCACGAATATCTTTTTCGAGTAAAGCAACCAAAAATTCTTTGTTCATATCTTTTTTGTTAAATTAAAGTTGAATACAAGTATTTTTTTTATTTTTGTCAAATAAATGCAATCACGCTGTAAAGATACATATTAAAGCATTGAAAAAAAAGACAGTTAAACTAAATTTTTCACAAAATAAATGATTTACTCTGAAAAAAACAACCCAAATCAACTCCGCCGCGGAAGTTTAGAAGTAATTTGCGGCTCTATGTTTTCCGGTAAAACCGAAGAACTTATCCGCCGATTGAAACGCGCTAATTTTGCCAAGCAACGCGTAGAAATCTTCAAACCGAAAATTGATACACGTTACTCCGAAGATGATGTGGTTTCGCACGACAAAACTTCCATTCGTTCCACGCCGGTAGAATCATCGGGAAGTATTTTACTTATGTGCAGCGAAGTAGATGTGGTTGGAATTGACGAGGCACAGTTTTTCGACGAAGGAATTGTAGATGTTTGCACCACGTTAGCAGATCAAGGCATCCGTGTAATTGTGGCAGGGTTGGATATGGATTTCAGAGGAACGCCGTTTGGACCTATGCCGGCATTGATGGCAGTAGCGGAAGACGTATATAAAACTCACGCTATATGTGTGCGTTGCGGTGCGCTTGCGTATGTTTCACATCGTTTGGTTCAGGAAGAAAAACAAGTTCTNCTNGGCGAAATGAATGAATATGAACCTATTTGCCGCGATTGTTTTAATAAAGCGACAGATAAGAAGTTTAAAAAATAATTTTGTCTTGTTTCGTGTTCCGTGTTTTTGGTTTTGAGTTTAATTAAAATTACAAACTCAATTTATTTAATCAGCAATTTAATCCTTTAACAAAATTCACGAATGGAAAATATTTTTGAGAGAAAGCCATATACTTTCGATAGGGTGATAAGAATAATTATCGCAATCAGTGTTATTGTTCTTGTTTATTTGATTATCCGCCGTTTAAGCGACGTACTTCTTCCGTTTGTTATTGGTTTTTTGTTGGCATATTATNTAAATCCAATTGTTCTTTTTTTTCAGACTAAATTAAAAATTAGAAAAAGAGGATTAGCTATTGCGTGNACGCTGTTATTATTTCTTTTGATTCTTGCCGGAATTGGTTGGATTATTGTTCCGCAAATTATTGACGAAACACAAAAAGTAAGCGCTTTAATATCCAATTATACCGAAAATATTAATCTGGGGTCATTTCTTCCTCCCGCTTGGCAAACTGAAATCAATGAATTGATTGCTAAAATCAATATTAAGGATTTATTGACCAACGAAACTTTTACAAACGCATTGAAAAATATTTTCCCTAAACTATGGGATTTTATCAACAGTTCAATTAGCTTTCTGTTAAGTTTACTTGTGGTTATTTTTGTGTTTATTTATATGATTTTTATTCTGATAGATTACGAAAGATTAAAATCCGGAATGTTTTTACTGGTTCCTTCCAAATACAGAAAAATCACAACTGAAGTTTTCACCGATGTAAAAAATGCCGTTAATCAATATTTCAGAGGACAAGGATTGGTTTCATTAATTACCGGAATACTTTTGATAATCGGTTTCAGTATTATCGGGCTTCCTATGGCAATTGTTATAGGTGCGATGATGGGAATAATGTGTATGGTGCCTTATTTACANGGGTTTGGACTTATTCCGTGTGCAATACTGGGAATATTAAAAGCGCAGGAAACAGGACAAAGTTTATGGATAGTATGGTTGAGTATTTTAATCGTGTTTATTATTGTGCAAATGATACAAGATTATTTTCTCGTACCTAAAATTATGAAGGAAGTNACGGGGTTGCGTCCGGCAATGGTATTACTCTCACTTTCTATCTGGGGTTCGTTGATGGGAATTATTGGGATGATTATTGCACTGCCGCTTACAGTAGTTATTTTNGCTTATTATAAACGGTTTATTCTTNNTGAAGATAAAGAAATAGTAACCGAAGAAGTAAAAACCGATACCGAACCAAAACCGGTGAAGGAAAAGAAAACAAAAAAGCGTCAGAGTTGATAAAAAATAATTTCAAACGAGTAACACTACATTAATTCAGGTATATGCTTGATAAAGTCTGTGAAAGAAACACATCTGTTTTGCGGAATCATTGCAGCTATCCAATTTTTCCCCCGTCCAGTTTCTCTCCCTCCATCTTTTTTTAATGGTTTTTTGAAAGTCAATGGCTCATCTAAAAAATAATATGTAAAAGCAACATCTTTATTATCGTTTCCAATATTAATCCCTTCAATCCATCTATTAACCGTATTTACATCTGTTGTAAAACTCTCCAAGTCCGAACGATAATTTTCGATATCATCGGGTTTGAAAGTTAAAATGCCAAGAATCTTAGAAAGTTTTGTAATTCCTTCTATTTCACCAGAACCACGATTAAAGTAAGGTGCAAAATAAATAGGTGTTCCAAATGTTTGAGGTCTTCTATAAACTCTAAATTCTTTAAATCTTTTTATTTCTGTTCTATCTTTTAAGTCTTGAATTAGAATTTCTTTAAGTTCCTTCATTTTATAATTTTTTGTTGCAAAATTTAGAAAGTCAGAAACTATTTTCTTTTGAATAAAATTTTTATTATTAAACAATTCAATAATTTCCAACCAACTTGTATTTTTAATTACAATATCTTCTTCGATTTGTTTATTTGTGTCTCTTTGCTGTGTCAAGATACAAAATATTTTTTTCTTTACATTTGGATTAAATGCACTCAAATATTGTTTCCGTTGTTTTATAGCCTTTCCATTTCCTATCTTACACTCAATAATAATATGATAATTGTTTTCTTGGATGAGTTCAATGTCTGTTCTTCCTTCCTCTCTTTTCTTTTCTGTTATAACAGTGGCTAATTTATAATTTTTGTAATTATTTTTAATCGAGATTCCCAAAAAACGTAAAAATTGAAAATAACAATCACTGTCGCTTGCAAGCAAAAAAGCGAATGCTTTTGCTAATGCTACTTCATCTGCGCCAAGCAAATCAAAAAAGTTATAAGTAGTTTTACTCGTGTCTGTTCTTTTCAATATCATGCTATACTAATAAGCAAATTCTCTCATTTTTCTACCCTCTTTATATCCCTTATCGTAAGTTGAATGTTGGTGTTACCGTTAAATATATTTTCATCCAGTGTATAGCAAATATCAAGCGGATTAAACGCTTTCAGGTGGTCGTTATATTCATACATACGGAAAGCAATGCCGCTCATTACATTTTCACAACTTGCATCGGTCAATTCAAGTTTTAAATGTTCCTGGTCTTTTCCTACCAAACGGCTGCTGTCGTTATAATCAAACACGCGGCGCGATTCAAAAACAGGTTTCATATTTCCGGGACCGAACGGAGCAAATTGCTTGAGCACACGAATAAATTTCGGGGTGATGTCTTTAAATTGTAAAACGGCATCAATTTCTATTTGCGGATAGGTTTGTTCTTCTAAAATATTTTCAGCCACAGATTGCTCAAAACAACGAGTGAATTCCTCCACGTTTTCAATTTTCATTGTTAAACCGGCAGCGTACATGTGTCCGCCAAAATTTTCGAGCAAATCTTTGCACGCTTCAATGGATTTATAAATATCAAAACCCGATACGGAACGGGCAGAACCCGACGCAAAACCATTGGAATTAGTTAGAACAATAGTTGGTTTATAAAACTCTTCCGACAAACGTGAAGCAACAATTCCAATTACACCTTTATGCCAATCGGGATTATAAACCACTACCGATTTTCGTTCCTTGTAATTTTCATCGTTGCGTATCAAGTTTAACGCCTGATCGGTAATGTTTTTATCTAAATCTTTACGNTCGTTNTTGTAGGTATTTATGGTATTGCTTTTCTTAAATGCGTCGTTATAATTATTTGAAACAAGAAGTTGAACGGCTTCTTTTCCTTGCTTCATTCGTCCCGAAGCATTTATACGCGGACCTATTTTAAAAACAATGTCGCTTACGGTTATTTCTCTGTCTTTCAGCCCGCANACATCAATTATTGCTTTTACTCCCGTGCTTGGATTGCTATTAATTTGCTTCAACCCGTAAAACATAAAAATCCGGTTTTCGCCGGTAATAGGAACAATATCGGATGCAATACTCAATGCCATTAAATCCAATAACGGTGCAAGTTGATTAAAATCGATATTATTTACCGATGAAAACGCTTGTAGTAGTTTAAAACCCACACCGCAACCCGACAAATGTTTGTAAGGATAATTGCAATCTTCCCTTTTCGGGTCGAGTACGGCAATTGCAGGCGGAAGTTCCGCATCGGGCGTATGATGGTCGCAAATAATAAAATCTATGCTTTTTTCATTAGCGTATTTTACTTTTTCAATGGCTTTAATTCCGCAATCCAATGCGATGATTAAACTAAAATTATTTTCAGCGGCATAATCAATACCAAAGTAAGATATTCCGTAACCTTCGGTATATCTATCGGGAATGTAAAAATCCAGATTGGAGTAAAATTTTGAAAGATATTTATAAACAAGGGATACGGAAGTAGTTCCATCCACATCATAATCACCGTAAATTAATATCTTTTCGTTATTTTGCATAGCCGCGGTAAGACGATTTACCGCCTTATCCATATCCGCCATCAGAAAAGGATCGTGCAAATCTGCCAAACTCGGACGAAAAAAAGCACGCGCTTCATCAAAAGTTTTAATATCGCGCTGCACCAAAAGTTGCGCTAAAATAGGGCTAATGCTTAATTCATTGGCTAGTTGCTCTTTGATTTGTTTTTGTTCTTCGGTAAGTTCCGAATAAATCCATGTATTTATCATTTTTTTTCATATTTTTTCTGCTTTAGGGGGAATGATTTTGCANTCCNANAAACNTTCATCTAATCAAAAAATCAACCTTTTTTCAATAAAACGCAAAAGAAATTTATTTGTTTGGTGTTATATAAAAACGTTCTAAACNTGTTGCAAATATAATACAATTTTCAAGATTTTGGTACAATAAGTTTTACAATAAAAAAACATACAAGTTTATGTTGGATAAACTTGTATGCTCGTATNAAAATCTAATCTTATATTTAACTTCTTACACTGATTTTTACGTATACACTGAAATACAATAACGTTTTTAACGCCCATTTTTCTTTCATCTTTTTCAAAAAATCCCTACTGCTAAAACTTTGGAGACCGAAACCTTCATCTTTATCTTGTCAGTTTTTTCAAACCTTGCACATTAAAAGGAGTAGAATTGGTATTTCTATTGGTATTTGTGTTTCCATTGTTTTGGAGCCCGCTATTTGTGTTGGTTTTGTCTGTCTTTTTATTCGCTGCACTTGCCGTATTGGAAGATTCGCTTGGGAAACTCGGACGTTTTTCGCTTTCCGGACGTTTTGGACGTTCTACCTTTGCATATCGAGTAAAAACATCGTCGTATTTTAACGGACGTTCTTTTTCGTACCAATAAAAATTACGCAAATAAAGGTCGTTTTCGCCCATTTCCTTTAACGGGTACATTACTCCACTGGACGCTGTAGTAAGCACAATACGTTCTATTTTTTTATCTTTCAGATAAGCGGTTATAAAACTGCTCAGCGTTTTATTTACTCCTATAAATTCCTTCGTTTTTTCATCTTTAGGAAAATAAATGGTTTCGGCATTNCCGTTTACATTTACTTTTCTTACCTGACCGCTATCTATATATGCAATAATTTCTTTCCCCGCCATTTGATTAAAATAACTCAAACTATCTTTTTGAATAGCAATGGCGGCTTGTTCTATTTGGACTTTATTTACTTTTTGATTTTTTGTATAAGCGGTTATTTTATTTCCCATCAACTGATTGTCTTCCGCCCAAAGTACAGGTTCTCCATTCANGTGCATAATGGAATCCCGCGCATTGTAAAGTAACGAATCGCACATTCCTTGTATATCCTGTCTGAAAAAACGAACATTTTTATATCCTTCCACTTTATTATAAATGGAATCTTTCATGTTCTTCAGTGTATCCGCACTTAAATACAGCGTATCTTTGGTTGACCAATCAACAAACAAAGCGGAATCAGTCGCCATTCCATTTTTCTTTATTTCATCGTAAGAAACATAATGACCGTATAAAGTAGATTTTTGTACCGTATCAATCATCATCACATTACTGTAAGATTCTCCGTATTTTATTTTCTTATCGTAAAAAATAGTGTCGGCGGTAATGGATTTTCCTTCTTTGTGTTTTACCAACGAGCGGTCGAGAAGCATCATTTGTTCATTGGAAGTATTGTACCATCCGCGTTTACTGTAAATATCGGTTTCGCCTTTGTATATAACGTGTGTTGTGCCTACAATATTTGCTATATGTGAGATTGTATTGTAAGTAAGCGTATCCGAATTCATTGTAAAATCAGGATTTACAAGTTTCACATCGTCTTTGAATAAAGCAAAATGCGTCGCCGGTGAATATTGCCCCCATATAGATGTGAGCGTATTTGTTCCGTCCACAATTTTCCCGCCGGTAAAATAATAAGCTAAATTCGCAGCTCTGTCATAATTCATACTATCGGTAGTGAGCGTAGTATTTTTATTTACCATTCGTACATTTTGTTTTAAGCGGGCTAATTTGGTATTTCCGTCATAATTCAAAAAATCGCCATAAGCAAAAAGCGTGTCGCCTTGTACAATACGAACATTACCAAACGCGTCAAACGCATTTGCTTTTTCGTTAAAATAAGCGCTATCACAATAAAGCAGCGCATTTTCCTGACGAAAACGAACGTTTCCTTTCAGTAATTGAATATCGGGATGAAGTGTTTGATCGAAGAAAAGCGCGTCGCTGTTTTCTATGAAAACCAATTTTGTATTGGGAACAGCCATTGGATTTGCCGGAGTAAATACGGTAGCTCCTACCGGCAATGGTTGATTATTTTTTCGTTTTGCGGAAACAGGTTTTTTTGTTTGTTTATTCTGTTGTGGTTTTTGCGATTGTAAAATATCTTTTCTTAATTGGCGCGGTTTCATTTGCGCCTGCAAATAAGGAAAGCTGAAAAAGGTTATGAGTAAAAATATCATAACCTTAATAATTCTTTTATATGTAAATAAAGTGTTCATTAACTGCCGTAATTTTTATTCTCATAAAACGTTGATAATAAAAATTTCTTTAAAATCAAATGTATCTATACTTGGGAAATTAACGAATTACTTAATCCAACCTTTATATTGAAAATCGCAATTTCGCCATTCAGGACTGATACTTATATAGGTTTCCTTTTGTTTTTGAGTAATCCAGTTATTGAGAAAATCTTGTTTTTTCTTGTTTTCCAATATGTTTTTCAAAGTTTGATAATCATCCATTACATTGGCTTTATGATTCGGAGTTTTAGATTTAAGTTTTACGATGGCTAACATCTCTTTGTTTGTGTTTTTGTCCATCATTATAAATGCTTTTGAAACTTCGCCTACATTCATATCGTAAACCACTTTCGCTACTTCTGCCGGTAACTGCTGATATTCAAATTTGGAAGTTCCTGTTTCGGAATTATTCATCAATCCTGCGTTCATTACCGTATTTTTGTCTTGTGAATAATTTGCCACAGCTTGCTCGAAAGAAATTTTATTTTCGCGAATCAAATCGGCAATGGAATCGAGTTTTTTCATTCCATTAACCTTATCTTCTAAAGAAATATGCGGTTTTAATAAAATATGACGTGTGTTTACTTTATCCCCTCGTTTTTCAATCAACTGAATAATATGAAAACCAAATTCAGATTCTACAATGCGCGACACTTTTTTGGAGTCATTTAAATTAAATGCTGCAGAAGCATAAGCCGGATCTAACTGACCTCGTCCTAAAAAACCAATTTCCCCTCCTTGTTTCGCGCTGCCCGGGTCTTCCGAGTAAAGCCGAGCCAACAAACTGAAATCGTTTGGATTAGCATTAATTCTTTCTGTAAATTCTCTTAATTTATCTTTTACGCGGTTTATTTCCGATTGAGGTATTGGAGGCGTAACGCTCAAAATTTGTAATTCCACCTGTGCGGGAATTGTGGGTACGCTGTCTGCAGGTATCGAATTAAAATAACGTCTTACTTCCGATGGAGTTACCTGAATATCTTTTACCAGATTTTCCCTCGACATCATTATTAAATTGTTATTTTTTACCATCGTACGCAGTTCTTCGCGCAATTCATTCATCGGTTTACGGAAATATTCTTCTACTTTTTCTTTAGAGCCGATATTTGCGATGTAATAATTAACACGTGCATCTACTTCAGCATTTACGCTTGTTTCGCTTACATTCAAACTGTCTAATGCCGCTTGATGCAGAAATAATTTTTGTATGGCAATTTGTTCAGGGATAACACAATATGGATTTCCTTCTATTTTTGTTCCTTCATATCGAGCGCGCATAATTTCCTGCTCCACTTCAGATTTGAAAATGGCTTCATCTCCTACAATCCAAATCACTTCATCAATTATTTTATTGTCCTGCGCCGATAAATTGAAAATCAGCGAAACGGATACGATTAAGAAAAATAATTTTCGCATTGTTTTTATTGAAATTTTGTTTTAGTTTTTATTGAAAAAATTAATTGAACCGTTGCTCACAGCATCATTATAAATATCTTTTTCAAATTGAATAATAAAGTCCGATTGCCGTTTATTTAGCATAATTGTTTTTATTTTATCTTGCGCTACTTCAAACGGTTCGGTTTGACCCATTAATACTGCATCAGTTATCCGAAGCATATATATTTTTGTACTGTCGGTTGTTTCGCTAAATGATTTATCATTTACAAAAGCTCGGGAATCCTCTATTTTAAAAGGCGCCTTTTTTAAGATTTCTTTCAAAGGCATCCAATTTTTCATAAAGTAATCGAAACTTATGGCGTTTTTTAAACTGTATTTTTCAATGTTTTCCAACGATTTTTCATTCGGGATTCTTACCCATTCTCTTACTTGGTCTATTTTAGGAGCGCTTTTGGGCAAAATAAGCAAAACACCTTTTATCAAATTATCCTGCGAAGCAAGTTGGGAGTTGTAACTGTTATAAAACTCGTGCAATTCTTCATCTAAAATATCATTTGAAACCCGCTCTTCTACCAAAGCTTGTTCGTACTGATGAATCACTAATGCTTTGCGATATTCTTCCACTTGTTCATCAATTTCCGCTTCATTTTGCAAATTTCGTTGGCCATTTTCATACATAAGTACGTCTGTAACCCACTTTCTAATGTAACGATCGGCGATTTCCGCACTGTCAATTTTGTTTGCCGTAGCCGGAATTACCTTTTCTACTACATCTTTATACAAAAATTTTCCTTCCACTTCCAACAATGGAACTCGTTTCGGTTCAGGAGTAGTTTTTGTACAACTCCACATAACTCCCAAACAAACGAAGCACAATATGTAGGAATACTTCATATACTTTTTTCAGCAATCGGATATGTAAAGACACAATAATGCCAAAATAAAATTCAAAGGTAGAATATTTATTTTGGCAATTGTTAAAAATTAGTTTTTCTTAACCGTTTTCAGCACATTTTCATCAATTACTACCGGATACTTTTTGCGTAAGGAAGCTATCCATTCTTTTTCGAGGTAATTTTGATAATCGGTGGTAACCGCACCGCGAACGTCTTCATACGTTTCGGGTCCTTTTTTCAACATTTTTCCTGCTACAAAACAATAAGGATATTCCTTTGAAGGTTCAAATTTTGCTTTTTTGAAAACGGATGCATCAATCACTTTATTTTCTCCTTCTATCCAAAGACCTTTTTCTATTTTAACGTATTGAATACTGTCATTTAACCGTTTTGGCAAATATTTATCTATAGAATCAGGTATTGCGTTTTTCACAATTGACTTTGCTGCATTCAGCGTGGCTTTATCTTTACAATAAATAATCCTGCCCTTATAGTGCGGTTTATCCCATGCATAATTGGCTTTATTTTCTTTGAAGAATTTTTCCAATCCTTCCGTGTCTTTTGCTGCTTTGTCCCATACTTCGCGGTTGCTGACATCAAAAAGCAAAATTCCGTCGTGATATTCTTTGGTTAAATAATGATATTCAGGATATTTGCTATCCAACTTCGATTTTTCGTAATCCGTCACCTTATTATTTATAAAAGTATTCAGTTTATCTTTTATATAATTTGCCTGTACAGTGTTATTTTCAGGAGACGCGTTTATAAAATCGGCAAAATCCGCTTGAGTATAATTCGCACTTCCTATCGAGAAAAGATTTTTGTTCAGTTTTTTAGCTTCCGCTTTAAATATGGAATCGGTTGGAGCATATTTATTGGCAAGCGCTTCAAAATTGGCAACCGCTGTTTTATCTAACTGAAAACCGTATTCCTTTTTCATCTTTTCAACGAATGAATTTTTTATTTTTTGGGCGCGTTCATCATTCATCACTTTGCCTTCGAGCGTAGATTTCATTGCATCAAAATCCGCCAACGGTTTCTTATCCAGCAATTTAATAATGTGCCAACCATACATCGAAAGTACCGGTTTACTTATGTCGCCTTTGTTTTTAAGGGCAAAAGCAGCATCTTCAAACTCAGGAACCATGCGTTGTTCGCCTCCAAACCACATCAACTCGCCACCATTACGCGCCGAACCTTTATCGTCGGAATATTTCTTTGCCAATTCAGCAAAATTATCGCCTGCCAAAACACGTTGATAAATAGAATCGATGGTTGCTTTTGCTTTCTCTTTTATTGAATCGGGGCGGGTAAACTTCATAATATGCGCCACAAGCGCCTCGCCTTGCGAAGGACGTTTACGCATTACTTTTATTAAATGATAACCTAAAAATGTACGCACGGGTTTTGAAACCGTTCCTACAGGAGTGTTGAATGCTCCATTTTCAAAAGCGTAAGGAGTACGCACCGCTGTAATCCAGCCGACATATCCTTTGTTACGTTGTACGGAAGGATCTTCCGACACTTCTAACGCCAATTTTTCAAAATCTTCCTTCGATGCGCGTTTCCAAACATCCATCGCTTTATTATAAGCTGTTAGCGTATCTGCAGCTGTTCCGATATTTGGTATCTTAATTAAAATATGACTTACTTCCACTTCGTTTTTAGTACGGTCATAAGCTTCTTTCAGCAGTTTCTCTTTCATTTCGTTATCCTGCAAATAGGGTTCTATCAATTGATTTTGATACGATCCCAATTCCGATTTGAACGCCGGAAGCGTGTCCAGTTTTTGTGCAAGCGCTTCTTCCACTTTCAAACGAAAATTGATAAATAAATCAACATATTCATCCAACGATTTTTTATCCAACACGTTTCCGGAATTGTTTTTATTGTAAATATATTCAAACTCCGATAACGGAACGTTCTTTCCATTAATGGTCATCAATGTCGGATCATTTTTTTGTGCAATAAGAACTGTAGAAAATGCCAGAGCCACAAAGCCCGCAATAATTTTTTTCATACGATGTAATAATTCGGATTTTAATTGACAAAATATTTTTCAGATAATTATAAACGCAAAGGTAAAAATAAAATTGTATAAAAGAATCAAGAAACAAGATTTAAGATTTAAGCATCGGACTACAAACTACACACTACAAACTACAAACTAATCCGGTCGGCTGTAATTTGGAGCTTCACTGGTTATGGTAACATCGTGCGGATGATTTTCCACCACTCCCGCGCTGGTAATGCGTGTAAATTTGGCTTGATGCAATTCATCAATGTTATGAGCTCCGCAATATCCCATTCCTGCACGCAAACCACCAATCATTTGATAAACAACCTCATACAATTGACCTTTGAAAGGAACGCGCGCCGAAATTCCTTCGGGAACAAGTTTTTTAATATCATCTTCCACATCTTGGAAATAGCGGTCTTTAGAGCCCTTTTCCATTGCTTCCAACGATCCCATTCCACGATACGATTTGAATTTACGTCCGTTAAAAATAATTGTCTCACCCGGGCTCTCTTCCACGCCGGCAAACATAGAACCCGCCATAATGGTATCGGCTCCTGCCGCCAACGCTTTTACAATATCACCCGAATAACGGATACCGCCATCGGCAATGACGGGAACGCCTGTCCCTTTCAAGGCATTGGCAACTCCATAAATAGCAGAAAGTTGCGGAACTCCCACCCCTGCCACTACACGCGTAGTACAAATAGAGCCCGGTCCAATTCCTACTTTTACACCATCCGCGCCGGCTTCCACCAGCGCTTTGGCTGCTTCGGCAGTGGCAATATTTCCTACCACAAAATCAATCTGCGGAAATTGTTTTTTTGCTTTTCGGAGTGTATCGAGCACACCTTTGGAGTGTCCGTGCGCGGTATCAATCACAATGGCATCTACGGCTGCATTTACCAACGCTTCAATGCGGTCAAACGTATCGTACGTTACGCCTACGCCTGCCGAAACGCGTAAACGTCCTTGCGCGTCTTTGCACGCTCTCGGTTTGTCTTTGGCTTTGGTAATATCCTTATAAGTGAGCAAACCAACCAACTTGTTGTCTTTATCCACCACAGGAAGTTTTTCAATTTTGTGTTGTTGAAGAATTTCAGCAGCTTGTTCCAAATTTGTAGAACGTGATGTGGTAACAAGGTTTTCTTTCGTCATCACATCATCGATTTTTTTTGTCATTTCACGCTGAAAACGTAAATCGCGGTTGGTAACAATTCCTTTCAAAAATCCACTTTCATCCACCACGGGAATTCCACCGATTTTGAACTCCGCCATCAATGCCAACGCATCGCCTACGGTTGCGTCTTTATGAATGGTTACAGGATTGGAAATCATACCGTTTTCGGCGCGTTTTACCATACTTACCTGTTTGGCTTGTTCGGCAATGGGCATATTTTTATGAATTACGCCAATACCGCCTTCGCGTGCAATGGCAATAGCCATTTTAGCTTCGGTAACGGTATCCATAGCAGCGGAAACAACGGGAATTTTTAACTCAATGTTTCGTGAAAAGCGAGTGGATAAATCCACGTTGCGGGGCAACACTTCAGAATAGGCGGGAATAAGCAATACATCGTCGAAAGTGAACCCTTCGAATTGAATTTTGTCTGCAATAAATGACATAGAAACTGTTTTTAAAGGTTAGCGCTACGAAAATTATTGCCCACAAAGATACATATTTTTTGCGAGTTAGGAAGCAGGATTTAGAAAATTTCAGATTTTTATCATTTGAAGCGTTTATGTAGCTTGAAAGTCTCGCTTGCACTTGCCGGTTGCCTCGTCCTTTCGGATATATTATTAATGTAAGTTTTACAAGTGTCCGCTGGGAAACAACGTTCGACGTAAGTCAATTGTATTTCCAGTTTATAATACTATCAGGATTTTCAATCCGGCAATAAATTTAAAAACAAAAATAACGAATTTATTTTACAACGGAATACAACTCCGTATAATACAATTGAGCGTGATTACCGCTCGAACTTGTTCGCTTGGCTTGCCAAGAAATCACACCTCCGTTCGGCGTAGTCTCCAGACTACGTCGTGTTAAAAATAATGCTCCTGCATTATACAAAGCAGAGCTTTGTTTTTAGCTTGACGTAGCTACAAGCTACGCCAAACTTTGTAACCGCTAAGAGACACACTACGATGAACGAGGGTATGCAGAGGTTGATAAAAGGAATGCATCTCCTCTAGCAATGGAAGCTTCTAAAAATCTTACGTTTGCAGCCCATTGTTCACTATTCCCGAGAAATTTCAATGTACCCCATGCCCAAGTGGGCATTTGAAAATAATTTGCCCCCAATCCTGCATATCCCCTTATTCGTCGTAGCGTAAATCTTCGCTACCCGGTGTTTGGCGAAACGTCCCGCTTCGTCATAGCTAAAATAAAAGCTCCCTCTTTTAATATTATATTTGAATACGCAAGTCCGGAGACTTGCTTTTAGCTTCGACATAGCGAGACGCTATGTCGAACATCCTACATCAACCTACGCTCAACAAGGGATTATAATCCATTAAATCCTGTTAGTAAGGTGTCTTTCTTTATTTGATAAAAATATACAGCCTTATCTACTTTTCTATATTTAATAAAAACACATTTTTTACCAAATCTCCTCGCTTTAGCATAACTTGGCGAGGGGTCATCAAACCATGTCGTTTTATAACTATAATACATTTTATCAATTTTTGCCCCATACACAATTAAATAACTATATTTAGAAAAATTGAAATTTATATATTTACTGTTTTCCATGAATTTATGTGTTTCGTCATTCAAATCAAAGAATGATTTTAATTCATTTTTAGAATGAAAAAAAACATATGCACCTGAGTAAAAATCACGTTCAACATTAGGAATTTTATAATATGAATTATATGACACATAATGTTTCTTAAAAAATAAACATATTACAACTATTGTAAAACTTAGTAATATTAAACTTATAATTATCTTTTTCATAAATCATGATTATTTTCGTTTTTTATAGTAAAGTACCCATCTGCCATTTTCAGGATAAGGTTTACTGCCATAAGGATTCCGAGTCATAGGAGCCCAAGCTAGTGGAATATAAGGATTAGTGTAATTAACAGATCCTTTAGTACCTTGAACATTTTGAAAATTAAATATTTCTGAAAAAACTTGTGCTATCGGTTTTTTACTTCCTTTTAACTCTCCTTGAGCATGATCTCCTTGTCCATGAGCTTTAGGTTCATTGTCTGCCGAATGGCAGGAATACATATAAAGTGTCGCATTTGAAAGATTAGCTTTGGGTTGTGGTAAATCTTGTACGTTGGGGACTTCTGTCCCCTTAATATTTGTTGCTCCATCACCTGTTGCAGTAATTTGATCTTTACCTTCTTTGCCCACTGCTATAGATTGATTCTTACCATGAGTCATTATCATTACACTATTTACATCACCTTGCATATTTCCCCAGTCGGTTGAGAATCCTTCGGTTGACCCCGTGTTACTTAAAGCTACGCTACCTGCTCCATATTTTTCAACAGCTTCATCATATTGTTTCATTGCTTGTCCGCTAAAGTCATCACTGTAAAAAATATAAACTTGCACATTCTTTAAATTTTCATCTTCTATAACATTTCCATTATTGTCTTTCCACTCTTTCCCATCAGGATCAATCATCCTCACCGGATTATTTCCACACCACGCATACGGGCTAATGCTGTAATACTTCTCTGCCAATGGATCAAGCGTGGTAGTGCGCATTATGGCAGGGTAATACCATCGCGCTTCACTGTCGTACTCATCCAAGCCGTGCGCCTCTACAAACTCTTTGCCGTTATATTTTTTGTTTTGTTCTTCAGGAACATCACCTGTGTTAGACTTCCACGGCAGGCCTGACGGGTAATACTGCGTGCGCTGAATTGTTTCTCCTACATCTGCAAGCCAAACCTCACGGTTATTGCGAGGCGGGAGCAGGGGGTACATTATTCAAAATATAATCATCATTATTCTTGTCCCAAATAACAATACCAGTCGAAACAGGAGTCGTATTAACAAATTTAATTATCCCATCAGTAGTTATTTGGTAGGTAGTTGTCCAATATTCACAACGCAAATCGCGATGGAACTGGTCTATTTTAGGCTCAGTAATTTTTATTTGTCGTACAGTAATCCCTTGTTTGGTTATCATTAAATTGCTTTTCCACCTGTCATTGTCTTTAGTTAAAGATAAACGAGAAAGGATTTCTCCATTGTTGTTGTATGTAATGAGAAGCGTTTCTCTTAAATCAAAATTCCATTCAGAGTCTCCTTCGTATTGCAATTTTGACACAAGTACTGATATAAAGTCACTACTTAAATCAACCTTTACTCCAAAGTCGTATCTGAAGTAACCACCATCTGGATTACAAAATCCATTTGTGCAGATATATTTTTCTATTATATTTTCAGGAATTGGCTTTGTTGTCTTTATTTGGAAAAGTGTATCATAAAATTGACAAAAGACTATAGAAGAAGATTGCTTGTCATTAATAAATATAGGTATTTGACTTTTACCAAAATTGCTCAAATATGTTTTAAAATCTGAGACTTGTGCATTGCAATTTATTAGAAATATGCAACAAAGTAACGTACTTACAATTGTTCTCATTATCTACTTTTTCTAATTGTTGTTACTGTATAAGGTTTATTCATTGATGAGCCACTACGATAATATCCAGTCATTTTATTATTATTTACTCGCAAAATGTTTGTTGCATCAGTACCGTATTGGCGGCTACGTGGATCAAAGAAATTATATGTTTTTGAGGTAACTTGACCATTGGATAAAGTTTCTGTTTTGCTTGAAATAACAATAAAGTGATCGGTCATACCATCTCCATTTGGAGGAATATTATTGACTTGTTTTGATTTATAATCAACTCCAACTTCAATTGGATTTCCGTTTTCAAGCGCTTTATCTACGGCATCTATTCCTCTTGCAGCATTAGCATTTGCAGCGGTTGCTACCCCATTAGCGTCAGCATTTACTACATTGATTCTTTCTCCTCGAGAATTTACACCTTCATTAGCGAGCATTTGGTCGCTTGCTATTTTACAACCTGTCCCTGTCCCTTGAGCAACAAAATTATCTTCATTAATTCCAGTATAGGTCATTGATGTTACTTCATTTTGGGTGTAAGTTATCGAAGTGTATGCATTAATTTGCCTAGTATAATTTTCACCAATATCATTATATGTCTGACCGTTAATATCAATAGTCTCAGCATTACCTTCTTGCCAGATTACTGATTTAATACCATCCTTATTTTCAAATTCGTACCAATCCATCCCATTCAAATCCACCCTATTCACCGGATTATTTCCACACCATACATAAGGGCTAATACTGTAATACTTTTCTGCCAACGGGTCAAGTGTGGTGGTACGCATAATGGCTGGGTAATACCAGCGTGCTTCGCTGTCGTACTCATCCAAGCCGTGCGCCTCTACAAACTCTTTACCGTTATATTTTTTGTTTTGTACATCCTGTCCAGTGCCTTCCGCCCAAGGTAAACCGCTGGGGTAATACTGGGTGCGTTGTACTGTTGCGCCTGTATTTGCCAGCCATACTTCGCGGTTATTACCAAGGTGGTCTTTACGGAAATAATAATAATAATTGGCTCCATAATCTAATCTCGTTACATATCCTTCGGCATTATATACTTTATCTACCCAATACCATCCGGGGTCGCATCCGTTAAATCCATATTCAAAATTATCTACATAAAATGTACCGGTTTCATCAATGATATCCATATTATATTGAAGATTCAGAACTTGCCCTACTTGCAATGTATTAATAACCGGTACTTCCGACTTCATTAATATGGTGTAGTACCGACTACTTAGTTTCTTTCCTGAAGCATCGTATTGGTTTATTATTTGATGTCCGTCTTTAAATTGAACTACCTCCGGCAAATTTAGCAAATTATATTTAATGGTGTATATATCACGGTCTAAATCCTTGATTAAATTTCCGTTGGCATCGTACGCCATTTCGTTTGTCTGATTGGCTTTATCTTGATATTCTTTTACATTGTAGATATTATAAGAATTCTCGTCATCAACTTTAATTAATTGATTTCCGTTATAAGTAAAACTCAAATTATCCAAGTCGTAAAATTCGCCACCATCACCGTGTCTTAAAAGGTGAGTTATATTTCCCATCTTGTTATAATTAAACCATTCGGAATACTGATAATCTACAAGTATCTCATTGTTATTGTATGCATAGCCACCTGTATATCTATTCAATTCATCATATTCGTACTCATAACCTCTTGTACCACCATTATATGTCCATGTACTATAGCAAATATTTCCGTTATAACAAGGCGTTGCTTGATCTATATTGGAAGGTTTAGTATTATAATATAGGTTTTCTTCAAATGTCCCACTATTTATTTTGGTAGTCCAGTTACGGATATTATACTGAAAACTTTCAGTATCGGTGCCGTTGTGCCGCTTTTTGGTTTTTAATCTGCCAAGTTCATCGTAACCGTTGGTTGTCATATCTGTTAGTATAACCTCGGGTTTGTTGTTTATTTGGTATTTGGTTTTCAAAAGCCGTTGTGCGTGGTCGTATTCATACGTATAAAGTTCTGAAACTATCGATAGCTGAACTCCGTTAATAGCAATATTATGTTCTTTTAGTGTTTTATTGGGTTTTCCTGTAAAGTCCAAGTCGTTATATACTATATCGTATCCACCTAGATGATTAGTTGAGCGAGTTTGTACTATGCGGGCTTTGTCGTCGTAATAATTTACAGCAGTGGTATAATTGCCGCTGCCGTCAAGAAAATAAGTGCGGGTACCGGTAAGAAGACCTTTAGAATTAAGAGATGAAATATCTGTAGCCGATTCAGGATAAGCTTTGCTATAGGCTGTAGGCACTATATACTTCAAATTCGTTTGAATGGTGGATGCCAAAACGGATATAAAACTATAGTTGTCGTAATAATTTACAGTCAAAGGGGTTAATTCATTTATAAAATACCCGCAAGTATATCCTGTATTGGCAAAAGATGTTGTGCCCGTATAAGATTCGATTATCAATAGTGGGTTAAGCGTAGCTTCCATTTGTGCCAATGTATTTTGACGGGTTAATGTTGCTGTATAAATTATCCTGCCCAATATATCATACTTGGTTATTGTCCACTGATTTTTTGTCCGCTGATTCCCGTCTTGTGAGGCTATCAACCTGTCGGCTTTATCATAAGCCATATAAATTGGTTCGCATCCGGGTAGTTTCTTATAATCGCAATTGCCCCGTTTGTCGTATTTATATATATAGCCGTATTTGTTCACAGCATCCGCAAAATCGACGCTTGCAGAAGCATCTGCAGCCAATGGAGGAAGAACGTATGCTAACTGACCTAAATCGTTATATACGTAATAGGTATCGGCATCGTTGCCGGTGCGTTGCATTACTATGCGTCCCAGTTTGTCTTTGTATTCCACGGTTTGTTTGCCGTCTTCGTCTTTGGTAGTGGTTTTATAAAGCGTGGCAGCATTGTAAGCGCCATCTGCAACAAGTTGATTGTTGTTGTCTGCGTAAAAATATTTCACCTCGCTTTCGTTGGCGCCGTAAGAGGTGGTTACTCTCTTATTGCCTGTTTTCCAAGCGTTCCCCGCGCCGAATTGCTCTTTTACACGGTTAAGCGGCGAGGGCTCGTAAACGATTTCGGTAAATGGATTTGCATCACCGTTGTATAATGGTTCTACTGTGTTTTTAAAGGTTGTGGGATCAACAAAAGCGCCACTTCCATTCATTATTTTTGGCAACCATTGGAATTGCTCTCGTCCTACACCATCATACTCGGTAAGAGTAACCAAATCTTTTCCTAACGGAGTAATATTCTTTTGTATGGTTTCTACGGGTCGACCAAGACCATCGAAGTATTGAATGGTTTGCAAACTTTGTGATGTAGTAAGATTACTCGCATCTGTAACCGCTATAGTAGGAGCTACTGTTTTTATATAGTTTTGGTCTGCTGATTGAGCGAAACTTTGTATGGCAATAGTACTTACCAAAATAAATATGTTTATTATATGCTTTATTTTCATAGCTGTTTCAGATTATTGTTTATAATGATAATCAAAACTTTGAAGGACTTTACCGTCTTTGTCTTTGATACATTTTAACCGGTTAAAACTATCGTACTCGTAATAGGTAGTTACGCCTCGAGGATCGGTTTTGGAGGTCATTCCTACAAGAGGTTTATAGGTGTAAGTTGAAACCTGGGCATTTGGCAAAGCGCTACGCAAAGTTGATAAAAGAGCTAAATCGGTATCCAAAACACCAAAATCTTCCGGGCTTTTTCCTAATGCACTTGAAACCCGAGCGTATGTTGCATTTACAATCTCGGCTACAATATATTGGTGGTTATATCCCCACAGATAAACGGTATTTATTTCTGATTGTATATCGGTTACTACCATGGGACTCAACTCTGAATTTACATTTGAAAATGATTTTTGTTGTATAAGCGGATTACTGCCGATACTGTAGTAAGTGGCATTCACATATGCTCCAGTACTTGTTTCGGGACTTGAATATGTGCTTTTCTTGGTGTCCAAAAGAACATCATTCTTATACTGCTTTTCTTCTACGACGTTATTCAACAAATTATTCGTTGTCATTTTAGTTAGAGTGACGTCGGAAGGATAATCAAACGGATAGGTATAAGTTGTTTTTATATCATTACCGTTGCTATCTGCGGTTTTCTTTTCGCTTAGCAAATCATAATTATTATAGACATAAGATTCATTTTGTGTCACTCCTTGAACCGTCTCAATAGTTTCCTCTATCGGATAATTTTCCAAATAAATCTTTCTGGCAACTCCGCCACCACTTAGATATCTAAAACTAACAATATAGTTACTCCCATCACTCTCAGGTTCGTCATCCATTGTTATAGGCGTTTGTGCCAGTGAATAATTTACTCCCGAGTAATCGAACCTTTCTTGTTTCACCTGATTTAATGAAGTGTCATAATAAGTTTTCCCGATTAATTTTCCTCTTTTTTGTGTTGCACTGGAGTAACTATTTGCTTTAGCATTAAACCACAGATTAATATCTGCTTCATTAGCAGACAATAATTTAAATTTTGCATTATTCTCATCCGGATTAGCGCTATAATCTGAAAATATATGTTTTATGTATGAGTCATTTTGTGAATTGTACTCTTTCACTTCTGAATAACCGATATGTGGTTCCCCGACATTATACATGGCATTATATCCCAGAATGACTGCTATATTACCATTTTCTAAAGTGTGATAAGGAGGAAATACATATGTAATACCGCTCCCGCTATCATCATCATTTCTGTAAACATATTTCTTTTCTGTTTTTTTCAATTCTGTTGCATCATAATTTTCTATTTTATAAATACGAAATCCGCCGACAACCTCTTCCTCGTTTATTAATTGTTTCTTTACAGATACTAACTGATTTTGATATATATCTACACTTTCACTAAATACGTACTCGACCCGTTTAGCACTTTGATTTTGTTCATAATAAAACTTACTGTAACCTTTAGTTGGATAGGTAACTTTTGATATCAGACTATATTGGGCTTTATTAATGGTTGTCCCTCCATGCCATCCCGGCGGTAATATAGTGATAAGGGTGTCATTCTCGCCATCTATCGTAGTAATTTCATCAAAATTTTCCGGATCGACAGTGGCAGTAGTACCAACCCAGTATCCCCATAATAAATCTATTTGACTATTATCATCCGGCTGTGGATATCCGGTTAAAGGATGATTATATTCAAATTGATAATAAAATTCATTGTTCTTTGTAATAGCGGTTAAAAAACGTCTTTTACTCACATTTTCATAAGTAAAATGATAATTATATAATTCCTCATCTTTATATTTTACACGGATGTTATCTATTTGATATCCTGCGCGGTTATAATCCCCGCCGCAACCATAAAAGAACCATCCTTGGGGAGACGTATTATCAAATGTTGTTTCAACGGATCTGTCAAAAATAATTTTCGTATCACCGGTTTCAATGCGGTCAATTGTCACTGTTTTGGTAGCTAACCCGACGCCTTCACCGATTTTAGATTCCGATTGCATAGAACTGCTCATTACATTCCAATAAGGTTTAGTGCAAAGTTGATAGGTGCTATTGTTACCATACAAATCCTCATCTTGTTCATAATAAAATTTAACGGTATTACCATTAGGTGCTTTTATTTCTGTTAAGTGCCATGCTAAAATGGTTGGCTCGGGTATAATTGTACCTTCAACGTTCGATAGATCAGACTGAATTCCATTCTTATAATTGATCGAAAATTCCAGTGCACTGAGATTCCCGCCAAATGTATAACGATAACCATCGGGAGTCGTAATAATAATTGTGGAAATCTCTGGAATATATCGTGTTGCCTTATCTTGATAATTTAATCCTTGAATGTTTATTTTATAACCTTTTATATTACACTGTGCATCGCCATTATTATTTATCATAAACTGTCCCGAATATCCTAAAAAACTAAATGAAAACAAATCAGGATCATATTCACAATAATGATTGTTAATAGGTTTTAACGAATAGTACGAAGGGGAGCTATTCGCGTCAATTGCATTTGAATTAAAATTCCATACATCATCTTTATTATAGTTCCCCTGATTTACAGCATACAAAAATCCACTTAATTCCCCGGCATTTTCAATCCCGGCAAGTAATTCATCCGGTCTGTCATAAACTTCTCGTGTGATACTTCCTCCTAAATTTAAAAACCA
Organism: uncultured Paludibacter sp.; assembly: GCA_900498215.1. Classification (GTDB taxonomy): domain Bacteria; phylum Bacteroidota; class Bacteroidia; order Bacteroidales; family Paludibacteraceae; genus UPXZ01. The sequence goes on from LR026962.1 coordinate 1,217,220, forward strand.
GTCAAGTCCTGTGATACCGGAACGCTTTGCCGGTTTAAATCCGTCGGAGCTATAGGTTAAACTAACCGGGATATTGAAATCATTCGTACTGATTGTATATATGGGAATATCCAGACTGAGTTTTCCTGTAAATAAAGATGTCGGGATTTCACCGTATTTCATAAAATCAGACGTTGTCGGTTCCACATGACCAAATCCTCTTTGTGCGTATGTGTAAGTAAATGTTGAAATTACGGCACAAATTATTATTAAATATATCTTTTTCATAAATTATTAAAAATTATTGTTTTGATTGCAAACTATAAACTGTTTACTGTTAACTATTAAACTATTTCTTCACCACCACTCTTTGTATCATCCTGTCGTCCACATGAACGTAAACGGTGTAAGTACCCGTTACCAATCCGCCCATCGGAATTTGGGTTTGGTGGTATCCTTCGTCTAAAGATTGCGGGTGGGTTTGGCGCATAGGAATACCTATATTATTATGTACCGAGAACCAAATTACCGCCCTGCGGGTAAGTTTAAAATCAATATTCAGGTTATTGATTACCGGATTAGGCAGCATACGTGCTTCCGTAAATACGCGTTCGGCTTCGGGTATCGGGTTTCCGTATATATCCGTACTGTCGTTTGCCAATAAATCGGGCTGGATATTTAATTCTTCAGGAGTATAATAGAACGAGGTGTGGAATACAATGGTGTCTGAAACCTGAGACCCTTGTTTAACTCCAACCTCACCCCCGTCTCCTCTCCCGGGAGAAAGGCGGTGTAATGTGGTTTTAATGCTTTCAAAAATGGGATAACGCAGGTTTTTNCCATACCACGTGTAGGTTTCATAAGACATTTCCGTACTGTCTTTGCCCGTTTCGGTATAGTAACGGGTAGTATGCGTACGCAAAGCGTGCTTGACTTTTTTATTCCCTGGAAGCGTAAGTTCTCCTTCCGCATCGGCTTCTACCCGTGTCCATCCTTTTACTTTTAATTTAAGCATATTGCAGTAAATGCCTTCTCCTTCGAAGGCGCTGTACAATGTATCGCCGTAATTAAAAGGGAATTTAAGTTTTAATTCGGGAGTGGTGTAATTTATCAGCGTAGTGTAGTTCTCAAAACCTGTTGACCATAACGAATCTTTTTTCTGGAGATAGTAATAGCGGGTGCGGTGTTCCATTCCGCAAATATGGAAAGTGTCTTTCTTGTCAGGATAAAAATACTTGATAAGATAATTGTCATTAAGCACTTTTACATTGGAAAAGTCCCACTGCAGTTGTCGACCTTTACTGCCGGGGTCTTTATACTCTACCTGATATTTGTAAATGCTGTCGCCGGCGCGATAACCGTATTTTTTCGGTTCCAGTCGTAAGGGCGATTGGCTGAATCCGTTAATAATAAAAATACCGAAAAAGAGAAAAGGCAAAATTTTTCTCATAATATTAAAGTTTTAATGTTTATTCTGTTTTATATATATGCCACAATCGGTACTAAAAAAACACAAGCGTATTTTAATAGATATACATCCGGCAATAATAAGCAAACAATGGATCTGTTTCTTTTTTGATAATTTGATTATTGTTTTGACTGCATAGCAATGGCTTTGTGTCAAAGCAACAAAACTTCTCCATTATACATTACCACAATGAGGAGCTGAATATCAAAAAAACAGATTATGAGTAGTTGGCGGGTAATTTTATTTGTTTAAAAATATCAAATAAAACTGTTCAAAAATAAAGAATTGAATTTATATAAGAAAACATTTCTTTATGTTGTAAAACATATTTATGTTAATTATTTTTATTTATCTCAGCAAATTATTGTCAGATTTTGGCAATGGCAGTTGTTATCGGAAATATTTTCACACTCCTCCTGTCATTTTGACATAATTTTACATTTGGCATTGTATTTGTAAAATAAATGTTATGGAATTTTTAATATCAGATAATAACGTTTTAGATTATTGTTTATCTATTGAGACGGAACAAGCCGGTATGATAAATGAGAGAAAAAATGCAATGCAAGAACTTCTTGGCGCCATTGCTATGCCTATCTACTTGAGTGACATAACGGAAATATCTGTTAAAAAAGTTTCTTCAGACTTTATCCTTACTCTGGATGTTAAAAAACAGTTGAGATTACTCAGCAAATATTTAAGCAAAGTCGCGCTTAAATATCAACATCTGCAAGATTCCATATTTCATTCCATTATTCTTCTTTTCGGGATGTGTTCGAGCCGTCCCGCTTATATTTACGCCGCTATCTTCGGCAGCTCTTCCACCCGTATATTTTCATAAATTGTAGTTTGACGAGGTATTTTATCCGTAAGGATAACTTGTACCATAGCCAAAAGTATGCCGTAATGGCAAACAGGCGTTATTAAATTCGGTTCATAAACCTTACCCTTTCATTATTCTTGTTTTATATAAACATATTATTCCCCTTTCCTTAGGGAGAGGGGAACGGGGTGAGGTCAGACATTGTAAATATTTAATGCACTATTAATTAAAATTTTAAAATTCAATTTATTTAAAAATTCATACAAATATGAAATTAAAAACAAACATATCCAAGGTATCTACACAATCGTTGGGAACCTTGGCGCTTCGCGTAATAGAGACTGTAAATGCTTCCGGTATTGAAGAAGCAAAAACGAGTAAAAACTTCCTGAAATTGACGGAATTAAACGATGCTTATCAGCAGGCAATTGATCCTGTAAATATAAAGTCAATGTCCAATCAAATTGACAATAAATTTACGGAACGTAACCAGCTTTTTACCGAGCTATTTACGTATGTAAAAGGACTAACTGTTGCCGACGAAGCGGATGTAAAAACCGCCGCGCAAAAAATTTATGATGAGATATCTAAATTCGGATTAAATTTTAGCAAATTAAGGAAGTCGGATAAAACGCTTCGTTACATCCGTATCATCGAATCGCTGAAACAGTCCGAATTTGCCGATGCTTTGCAAAAAACAAAGTTGACGGACAAATTAAATGCGTTGGATATTGTTCAACGCGCTTACGAAGATTTATATATGGGACGCGGTAACCGCGTTGCGGGTAAAGTTGCGGCTACTTCCATTCGTTATGATATGGAAACCGTATTGAAGAAGTATCTGGACGAAGTAGCTTTAGTTACCGAAAACAAAGAAACGGAGGATTGGAAGACGCTCTACACCAATCTGAAGAAACGTGTTGAAGAGGTAAGCGCTTCCGTACGCAACAGGCAGGTTCTTCCAAAGCCTCCGGTAAACAATACGGAAACAAGTACGGCATCTTAAAAAACGGCGTACTACTCAAAAAGAAACTCTGCAATGGAAAAATTGTGGAGTTTTTTTTGAGTCTGACATTATAGACATTCCGGTAATTAATCCCTTATTAGAAAATGAAGAGACGGAAAAATACTTTTTTGAAAAAACCGAGGTCATGTAGAAAACGTAACGTTACAAAACCTACATGTACCGGGTAAAATAAAAAACGTAACGTTACAAAACCTACATGCACCAGGTAAAATAAAAAACGTAACGTTACAAAACCTACATGCACCGGGTAAAATGAAAAACGTAACGTTACAAAACCTACATGCACCGGGTAAAATAAAAAACGTAACGTTCCGAAACCTACATGCACCGGGTTTTTTGAATTCCGGAACTTTTTAAATGAATCATCTATTTAATAACACGTCAAACGTCAAACGTCAAACACCAAACTTCAAACATTAAACATCAAACATTAAACAACATCTTGCCGCTTTCTGATTTATTTTCTTATTCCATCCTTTCGGATATGTTCTTTAATTGTAAAAAAATTGTGCACTGGGCACAAAAATAATGTTTTTTATTTGAATATAGTTTTTAGCGGATTGAAAATCCTTATAATA
>LR026962.1:1585675-1594020 GCA_900498215.1 uncultured Paludibacter sp.
GACACCGCTTGTAAAGTGTATTCCGAGTTGATCGGAAACATACAACGCGATGCAAGTTCTGCAAAAAAATACTGGCATTTTATTCGTTTGATGGGACGCTCTGCNTCGCACATTACATTAGAATGTGCATTACAAAGTCAACCCAATATCTGTTTAATTTCAGAAGAAATAGAAGCTAAAAATATGACGCTTAACGATGTGGTGGAAGATATTGTAAAAGTAATTGTGGGTAGAGCAAGTCATGGGTTGAATTATGGCACTATACTCATTCCTGAAGGATTGATTGAGTTTATTCCGGCTATGAAAAATTTAATTGCAGAACTCAATGATTTACTGGCTGAAAACGACGATTTCAATGCAATGAACGGCGATGATGAACGTCGTGAGTATGTAAAAAGTATGCTTACTCCGCACAGTTGCGAAATATATAGAAGTTTACCGAAAGGAATAGCGAAACAATTAACGCTTGACCGCGATCCGCACGGAAATGTACAAGTATCTTTGATTGAAACAGAAAAACTTTTGATTGAAATGGTTGCAAAACGTCTTGCTCAATTAAAAGCCGAAGGAAAGTACAAAGGAAAATTTGCCGCTATTAATCACTTCTTCGGTTACGAAGGACGTTGCGCTATTCCATCTAACTTTGATGCGGATTACACCTATTCTCTTGGAGTTACCGCAGCTATCCTTATTTCAGAAGGAAAGACAGGATATATGTCGTCAGTACGTAATTTAACAGCTCCGGCTGCGGAATGGGTTGCCGGTGGAGTTCCAATTACAATGATGATGAATATGGAACGTCGCCACGGGAAAATGAAACCTGTAATTCAAAAAGCATTGGTGCGTTTGGATGGCGAACCATTTAAATTCTTTGCGGCATACCGTGATAAGTGGTCTGATGAAAAATCAGATTTTATATATCCCGGACCTATTCAATATTTCGGACCTACCGAAGTTTGCGACCAACCCACAAGAACACTCTTGTTGGAAAACGGGAAATAACCAGCGATTAATTATAGGATTTAACCGATTGAAAATCAAAAACAAATAATATCTGTAGGGACGATGATTAATATCGTCCCTATTTTTATATTTTTCGTAATATTTCAGTTTCCTATAAAAACTTTACATACAGCAAAATAGTTCTCTTTATCTGCTTCTAAAAATCTTTTTTTAATTTTAAATTCATCGTTTGTTCAATTCATCAAATATAATTAGATTTGTACCAATAAAACATACGAATTAAGATTAGAAAATCAACTTCTTTTGATTACGGATTTCAGAACACTGACATCACACTTTTAAAGCGTTTTCAGTTTTGATTTAAGGTATTCTAAAAACATTTTTTCCTAAAATCTGACATCTGTTGTCCGATATCAATTCAACCCTTGATTGGTATAATAAAACATAACACTATGAAACAAGCACCTAAAGAACGTCGCCAGCTTTTCCCCGAGGAGTGTCTGATAAAAGAAATAGCCGGCACTACACGTTTATCTATTGGAATTCCCAAGGAAGATATGNAANTAGAAACTCGTTTAGCTCTCACACCCGAAGGAGTTTCTATTCTTACCGAAGAAGGACACAGTGTATATGTGCAGCGCGGAGCAGGAGAACCGATGGCTTATACCGACCTTCAATTTAGCGAAGCCGGAGCTTTTATGGTTGATAACCCTGCTGATGTATTTGGCGCGGATATGGTTTTAAAAATAGCCCCGCCTACGCCTGACGAACTAAAATGGATGCAAAATCGTTCTACTATTTTTTCAATGCTGCAGCTAAGCAATTTAGGCAAAGAATGCATAAATCTGATGATGGAGAAAAAGATGAATGCCATTGCCTATGAATTAATAAAAGATGAACAAAAAGCGTTTCCGGTGGTGAGTTCCATTGCTGAAATAGAAGGAAATGCGGCGATAGCAGTAGCTTCCGATTTGATGAGCAGCGAACGGGGAGGAAAAGGATTACTGCTTGGAGGAGTTGCAGGCATCACACCTCCNGAAGTACTTATTTTAGGAGCAAGCATTACAGGTTCCGTAGCCGCAAGAACAGCCATCGGTTTAGGAGCGATGGTAAAAGTATTTGACCACGATATTAATAAGTTAAGAAAAATTCAGCACTATTTGGGTCGTCAAGTTTTTACTTCGGTAATTCATCCTACGGTGCTGTTAAAATCGCTCACTTCGGCAGATGTTGTAATCGGAAATTTGCGGTACATTAACGGTTCGGATAGATTTATGGTTTCGGAAGAATTGGTGAAAACGATGAAAAAAGGCGCTGTAATTGTAGATTTAAGCGTAGACCAGGGAGGATGTTTCGAGACATCGGAATGCCGCACCATTGCTAATCCTGTTTTCGAAAAACATGGGATTATTCATTATTGCGTTCCAAACATTTCAGCCCGCGTAGGAAGGACTTCTTCTATGGCTCTCAGCAACATATTTGCTCCCATTTTATTAAAAATAGGAGAATCTGGCAGTGTAAAACACTCCATTGCCGACAGCTCAGGTTTCCGCCATGGCGCCTATATTTTTAATGGAATTATGGTAAATCGTTTAATAGGAGATTATTATGGAATACCNTCAAACGATATAAGTTTATTGTTAGCAGGATATTAATTTATATTTTCAGAACAATTATCTATAAATAGTCTTTAATTTTCAAATTTATAACTTCAAAAATGTCCCAAGAGTATTTGACAGAACCAGTTATTGAAGATGAAATAGTGCAGAAAGAGTTTGACGCATTATTGCAAGACTACCTGAACACCAATCACCGCAAAAAAACCGAACTCATTACCAAAGCATTCCATTTTGCCTATGTAGCGCACAAGGGAATGAAAAGACGTTCAGGCGAACCGTACATTATACATCCGTTGGCAGTAGCTCGTATTGTAGTAAAAGAAATCGGTTTGGGCTCCACTTCTATATGTTCAGCCCTGCTACACGACGTAGTGGAAGATACCGATTATACGGTGGAAGATATTTCCAATATGTTCGGAAAAAAAATAGCGCAAATCGTAGAAGGACTTACCAAAATTTCCGGAGGAGTTTTTGGAGAAAAAGCATCGGAACAGGCNGAAAACTTCCGAAAACTGCTTCTTACCATGTCTGAAGATATCCGTGTTATTTTAATAAAAATAGCCGACCGCCTCCATAATATGCGAACATTGGGATCGATGCCCCCCGCAAAACAATATAAAATTGCCGGCGAAACCCAATACATTTACGCACCTTTAGCGCACCGATTAGGACTCTTCAAAATTAAAACCGAACTCGAAAATTTGAGTTTTAAATACGATCATCCCGAAACCTACCTTGAAATAGAACAAAAACTTGCCGCTGAAAGAGATTCTTTAGACCGTTTTTACAATCAATTCTCAAAACCCATCCAAGAGAAATTGGAAAGTATGGGATATGAATTTGAAATTATTAAAAGAATAAAATCGGTTTATTCGATATGGAATAAAATGTCCACACGAAATATTCCTTTTGAAGAAGTGTATGATATTTTGGCGGTGCGTATTATTTTCAAACCCAAAGCGGGAATGAACGAAAAAGACCAGTGTTGGATGCTTTATTCCGCTATTACAGCTATCTACAAACCACATCCTGAGCGCATCAGAGACTGGGTGAGTACTCCAAAAGCAAACGGTTACGAAGCGCTNCACGTNACGGTAATGGCTCCCGGAGGACGTTGGGTGGAAATTCAAATCCGCAGCGANCGGATGAATGAAATTGCCGAAAAAGGATTAGCCGCACATTGGAAATATAAAACAGGGGAAAGCGATGAATCGGAATTAGATAAATGGCTGAAAACCCTAAAAGAACTGTTAAAAAATCCGGAACCGAATGCCATTGANTTTATGGACACATTNAAATTGAATTTGTTTGCGTCCGAAATTTTTGTTTTCACNCCCAAAGGAGATATTAAAACCATTGCCAAAGGAGCTACCGCATTGGATTTTGCNTTTATGCTNCACTCAAANATAGGATATACAAGCATTGCAGCCAAAGTGAATCATAAACTTGTACCTTTAAGCGAAGTGCTTAATAGTGGAGACCAGGTAGAAATTCTAACATCGAAAAAACAAACGCCACAGCCGGAATGGATTAATTTTATAACCACAGCNCANGCCAGNGCNAAATTACGTGATTATNCNAAAAAAGAAGAGAAAAAATTTATNGCNTNCGGACAGCAAATAATAGAAAANACNCTTGCTGANATNNANCTNACNCCTGAAAATGAATATATTGTAAANATANTGAATTATTANAANTTNACNACNCGAAACGAGCTTTATCTTCAGGCNGGAAAAGGNTTGATAAATCCCGAAGATATCAAAAAGGAAATNTTCAAACCTCAGTCAAGNAGNNTNCTTTCACGNATACTNCGNAATCCTTTNGGAGGAAATGTTTCTTCAGATAAAAAAACAAGCGATACTGCCGCCGACAAAGAAACCCTGCCTGCAATAGATTTCAAAAAAACATATATTCTCAATGAATTAAACATTGGAAAATCGTATGAACTTGCTCCNTGCTGCCGTCCTATTCCGGGNGATGATATTTTGGGATATGTTACCGATGAAAATATCATTCAAGTACACAAACGNCAATGTAATGTAGCCAGCGCCATTAAAAGCAATTTNGGNAACAGAATANTAAACGTNGANTGGAAAGCGNACAGCTCATTGGATTTTGTGGAAACNNTGGAAGTAAAAGGCATTGACCGTGTNGGAATTGTNATGGANATTTTAAAAATAATTACTGCCGAATACGGTGTAAATATGCGTAAAATTTNNGTGGAAACAGATAAAGGTTTATTCTCNGGTACGTTTGAAGTAATTGTTCANNAAACCAAAGANATAAACAATCTGATAAACAANATNATGAAAATATCGGAAATNAACACCGTACAACGTTTGCAAAAGCAAAACTAAATCCCTGACACAGGAAAATTCCGTTAATCTGAAACTTATTTTATGAATCTTACAAAAAGAGCAGGTCACCTCTCGTTGTTTGTCGCCAATTTTATCTTCGGCTTAAACAATCCGCTCACACGCACCCTTATTCCGGATACAATAAGTCCTTTTACATTAACTATTTTTAGAATGATGGGGGCGGCTGCCCTTTTCTGGACGGCATCGCTGTTTGTAAAAAAGGAAAAAATACCGCGTAAAGATATCGTAAAACTTTTTTTTGCCGCTCTTTTCGGTATTGTATTAAATCAAATGGTGTTTTTAGAGGGACTTTCCATCACTTCACCCATCGACGCTTCGTTAGTTGTTACATTATTACCCATTGTAACTATGGTTTTGGCGGCATTCATTATTCGTGAACCCATTACGTGGTTAAAAATAATGGGTGTCATTGTAGGCGCTTGCGGAGCAATGTTACTCATTTTCAACAGTTCGGCAAGCGGAAAAACAGGAAATTTCAGAGGAGACTTAATTATTTTGATTTCCACTTTTAGTTTCGCTTTTTATCTTACCATGTTCAAGGATTTAATTTCCAGATATTCTCCTATTCACACAATGAAATGGATGTTTTTATTCGCTACTTTGGTTTCTTATCCTTTTTGTCATTCTTCGCTAATGCAAACCAATTTCGCCGCTTTCGATTATATGATTTATCTCAAAATTTTTTATGTGGTATTTTTTGCTACGTTTATCGCTTATTTACTTATTCCTATCGGACAAAAAACACTGCGTCCCACCACGCTGAGTATGTATAATTACGAGCAACCGATTGTGGCGTCGTTAGCAACCATTATGATTGGCTTGGACAAGTTGAGCTATGAAAATGTGCTTTCGGCAGTGCTTGTTTTCGCGGGTGTGTATATTGTAACACAAAGTAAATCGCGCGCGCAAGTGGAAGCCGAAAAAGAAGTCGGTAAGAAGTAGTTTGATGTTTGGGGTTTGATGTTTGGGGTTTGATGTTTGATGTTTGGGGTTTGGGGTTTGATGTTTGATGTTTGATGTTTGGAGTTTTTTTTATGATAAAACATAATATACCACCCGTAGTGCATTTATAAGAATTTATTTTAATTTTCATAAAACTCTAATGATTAGCATTTTATATATTTAACCCCTCCACTCGTTCCTCGCTCGTCCCCTTAAAATAAGGAGACATTTTGGTAGTGCTGTCCCAAATCTTCCCTTCTGTAAAGGGAAGTACCCGAAGGGGGAAGGATTAGATACAAATAAACAATTTGTTTATACTTTTATAAATGCACTATGGGTAATATACCAATTAACTATTTAACAAATTAACCAAGAACGAATGCGAAGCAGCTTAATTATACTTTCATTTTTTGCCACGGGACTTTTGCTTGGTTTATTTCGGTTTTTGCCTGCAAATTTGCCATTGGACAGTATCAGTTTTTATGTGCTTTGCGCGTTGATGTTCAGCGTGGGTTTCAGCATAGGGAACGATAGAACAACGGTACAAAAATTCAAATCGCTTTCACCCCGATTACTTTTACTGCCGGTAATGACCTTGATTGGGACGTATGCCGGCGCGTTATTTATCAATATTTTCCTGAAAGAAAGAACCATTGCCGAAACGCTTGCCGTGAGTTCCGGCTTTGGATATTATTCTTTATCGAGTATTTTAATAACGCAATACAAAGGAGTGGAACTTGGCGCTGTCGCGCTTTTGGCAAACATTATCCGTGAAATTTTTACGCTTCTATTTGCTCCCTGGATGGTAAAATATTTCGGAAAGCTCGCTCCTATTTCTTCCGGAGGCGCCACTACGATGGACACTACTTTTCCCATCATTATCAAAAATTCCGGCAAAGAATTCAGCATTGTTTCTATTTATCACGGCTTTTTGATGGACTTTTCCGTACCTTTTCTGGTAACGTTGTTTTGCGGTATTCATTCCTAACTTTTAAGGAATTTACTGTCAACACTTATAAACTAATTAACTCTCTTTAAACGAGAAACGGTTTGTTTGTTTTACAGTATATCCAACGGACTTTGTGTTTTGGATTTGGAAATATTAAAACCATTGTATATATTTGCGCACACGTATTTATCAAGTTACAGATATTCGCGTCAAGCAAGCATACGTGCAATTAAACAAAAAATAATCCTCTTTTATATGCATGAAAACTATCGTTATGAGATTGAAACTTATTACGACGAATCTTTAAGGGATTATGAAATAGTTTGGCAGCTAAAAAATTCAATGGCGCTCCATTACGGTTATTGGGACGAAAATACCCGCACACACCGCCAAGCCCTTTGGAATATGAATTTTCAGGTTGCCAGGCATGCGCAAATTACAAAAAACGATTATGTTCTCGATGCCGGCTGCGGCGTTGGCGGAACTTCCTTTTTTCTTGCCAACAATATCGGTTGTTCCATTCAAGCCATATCACTCTCAAAAGCCCACATCCAACGCGCTTTGCAATATCAAAAAGAAAACGACTCTAATAATTTAATAAAATTCTCGTGTCAGGATTTCTGCCACACTTCTTTTCCCGACAATACTTTCGATGTTATTTTCGGGATTGAAAGCATTGTGCACGCGTTTAATAAAAGCGATTTTTTAAAAGAAGCTTTCAGGATTTTAAAACCGGGAGGCAGACTGTTAATTTCAGACTATTTTCTTAGGCATCCGGAAAATGAAACCGAAAAGAAAATATTAAATAAATGGGCTAAAGCCTGGGCTATCGACGATTTTATTTATGAAACCGATTTTTTGAACGACGCTCGCAATGCGGGTTTTGAATCTTCTTTCACAAAAGACATTGCCAAAAACGTTTATCCATCCGTAAAACTGATGCACAGGTCATCTTATCCGGGCGTTTTTATCAGCCGGATATCAAATTTTTTCGGCAGAAGAACCCAAAAGCAATTAGCCAACAGTAAATCCGGAAAATTTCAATACCTTTCATACAACCAAGGCGTGTGGAAATACAAGCATTTTATCGCATTTAAATCTCCCGTATCCTCTTACTACTCGTTTGATGATTTCATTAAAATTCAAAAACCTTGCAATATTTTTATTGATAATGAAAGTTTTAAAGAACGTTTCCCTATTTTAAGGAAGAGNGGATTTTCCACCCGNAATGTATTCAAAAGAATAATGCATTTTTATCTCGAAAAAGGAATTAGAAATAATCAAAAAACATTTTGAGCCCAATNTCTTCACAAATCAAGCTTTTGTTTCGCGTTANAGTTATNTCCTTTTGCTAAATTATAAAAATAGCCGGCGGAANTTGTATTNAGGCATAAAAAACACTTAAAACACGCCAATATGTCAGTCGCTATTCCCCTTCTCTTTTTTGTTAAAATTTAACACATTTCAAGCACAAACAACGTGTGTTCCGTTTTT
>LR026962.1:1594715-1598114 GCA_900498215.1 uncultured Paludibacter sp.
GTAAATGGATGTGGTGGTAATTGTTGTGGTAATAGCTACCAAATTTTTAGTTATAACGGTAAATTATTTAAAAAAACTAAAATAATCGGATACGATTGGGATGGAATTGAAATTTCTAAATCATCTGTCGGTTATACTTTTATTGTCCAAACTGTTAATGAAGGAGCTGGAAATACAGAAATGTGTAATAATAAGATTGAAACATATAAATTTAAGAATTACCATTTGGAATTAATTAATGTGGTTAACGAACACAAGTTGAATGCAATTACGGAATTAAAAGCTAGTGATTTTGAAGGGAAAGAAGATAAAATTTTATCCCTTACTTATGATTTAGACAAAGATGGAAAAGAAGATAAAATTATTTGTTCATATTGGGCTAGATGGGGGCGAATTAGTAATTGGATTATCAAGTTTGGAAATGGAAAGTCGTATGAAGGAGTATCATCTCCAAAAAGAATTGGAATAATGCAAACTAAAACGAATAACGTTAATGATTTAGTTTTAGAATGTAGTGAAATCCTAAAATGGAATGGTAAGAAATATGAATAACATTGCCTAACACTGGGAACTGTTGCACAACCCTCTAAAATTTCTCTAAAGATATAAGAACCTCCTGAAAACCAACCTGTTTTTAAGGTGATTTGCGGGAAGTTTGGTTTTCAGTTGAATTGAAAGTTTGCTGAATTGCCACCCCTCCCGCGGATATGTATCCGTGCGTTGCTTGGCAAAGCAATAAAATAAATTAGTTTTAAAGAACAAGACTCATTTGTTAGCGCGGGTTTGTAATCTGCTCCGGTGTGAGAAAGTCGCTTATTTTTTCCGCCTGAGTTCCTTATGATAAAACATTTTATCTCAACTTATTTTTATTATAATGCGGCACATTGAGTTTGAGGAATAAAATAAGCGACAGCAGAATCATCATAGCTCCAAAAAGATATACAAGCGGCATTCCGCTTTTACTGTCGGCAATGCGTCCGCCAATAATTAAGCCCAGTCCTATCCCTACATCCCAGCTTGTCATATAGGTAGAACTGGCGCTGGCGCGTTTATTGTGCGGCGCCAAATTGATGAAAACAAAATTATACGCGGGGAAAGTGAGTCCGTAACCAAAACCCATAATGATTGCCGTGCCGTAAAAAAGCATCATGGCTAAAAAATGATTCGATTCATTGATGTTTTTAAGCGAGCTGAGCACGAAAAAACAGAGCAAAGTAATTCCCGTGCCGTAACCGATTACTCTCAAAATATGCCCTTTATCTACCATCTTGCCCGAGAATAGACGCGAAGCAACCAATCCTACCGCCATAAGCGAAAAATACCAACCCATCGTGTTTTCCAACCCCAAATTAATACCATAAAGCGGTATATAAGAAGAAACCATAGCATAGGGAATGCCGGTAAGCATAAAGCAAATGCCTGCGGTAAGTCCGTTGGGAAGGTAAAAACGGTCAAAAGCCACCGGAAGTTTATTGGTGCGTTCCACAACCTTATCACTTTTAATATTCAAAGCCAACAGAACGCCCAAAAAACCTGTTATCAGACAGAGATAAAACAAAAAATCGTAACCGTATTGAGTATGCAACGGTAAACTTATCATCGGTCCGAACGCCATTGCCAAATTATTTGCCACTCCAAACCAACTCATCCCTTCTCCGCGTCGCGCAGGCGGCATAATATCAATTACCAAACTGTTTCCGGCAGTGGTAACGAAACCGAAAGCGGCGCCCTGCACAACTCTTACCAATACAAAAAGAGCCAGCATTCCCGCAAACAAATATCCGCCAAAACAAGCGATAAATACAAAAAAAGCCACAACGTACGCCGGTTTTCTTACAACCATATCCAGCACAAACGCAGCCAACGGACGTATCATCAACGCCGCAACCGTATAAGTGGCTAAAACCAATCCCGCCACCGATTTTGACGTATGAAATTCTTCAATCAAATACAACGGAAGAATCGGCAGTAACAAATAAAATGTAAAAAACAGCAGGAAATTTGCTGCACATATACTTATAAAACTTTTTGTCCAAAGTTTGTCGTTCATATATTGATAATAAGCTGTTAAATTTTAGCAGTCGNCANTGAAAGGTAAACANGTTTCTTAAACAAAACGTTTACGTGCTGTTTACTGCTGACTGTAAACTTACTTTGGTCTTGTTGATTGTCGGTCGAAGAAAGGATTTTTTGAACTGCAACTCAAAGGAATGGCGTAAACGTTAGAACATTCCGGCATCCAACCTTTTTCCAACGCCACACGTCCTGCAGAAAACATAATACGCGTATCCACACGGTTATCGGCTGCCACCGAAACCGCAGAACCCAGTGCAATTCCCACATCAACAGAGTTTAGCGAACAAGGAACGGAAGGAAATTTCATTTTTTCTTCACACGTATCAAAACCGCAATAACCGCAATTAAGATGGTGGATTTTTTGTTTTGTTCCGATAAGAATAATGGCGCCGGAATGGAGGATATTTTCCGCATCGCGCTTAACAAACATCAATCCGGTTTTTTCACTGTATTGAAGCATCGCTTTGGAAAGCGTTTCAATATCTTCGTCAATCACTAACTTTATCTCAATAATATCAAAACCTTTTCCTTTGGGAGCGGTACGTGCTGCAGTTATCATTGCATTGGCAACTTGAATTATACGTTCACGCCGTGTGTCTCTTTCGTTTATTAACATACGCTTGAGTTTTAGTATTGCAAAGGTACGGAAAATCTAAATTTATTTTGAGAAAACATACGAATTATAATATCGAAACACATTTTATTTTACAAAAAAAGCATAAATTTGCAGTTTGCAATAATATTCAAGAAATTATAAAACAATTATGAGCGATAAGAAATACATGCTTGCTGCTTGCGAAGAGGCGCAAGAAGGTATGAGAAACAATGATGGCGGTCCATTTGGCGCCGTAATAGTGATGGATGGTAAAATTATCGGAAGAGGTCATAATATGGTTACATCTACCAATGATCCTACGGCGCACGCTGAAGTAATGGCAATAAGAGACGCTTGCAAAAACGTACAAAATTTCCATTTGAGCGCCGCTACATTATATACAAGCTGTGAACCCTGCCCTATGTGTATGGCTGCAATTTATTGGGCAAATATTAAAAAGGTATATTTTGCATCCAACAGAAACGATGCGGAAAGAATAGGATTTAACGATAAATTTATTTACGATGAACTGCAACTTCCGATAGAGAATAGGAGCATTGAAATGAAACATCTTCATGCACCCTTAGCCGACGAGGTTTTTGATGAATGGACGAGTAAATTTGATAAGACAGAATATTAAAAGAAAGAAAAAATCGGCACTCACTGTGTCAAAGTGGTTATTTTGAGGAAAACTATTTTCACAACTTCTGAATTTCTTCCAACACTTC
>LR026962.1:1600140-1602629 GCA_900498215.1 uncultured Paludibacter sp.
TTCTTCGGGCTGAATTAATAAATGAATGCTGTTAAAACTTTGAAATTACCACAATTGTTATTATTAAACAGTTTGTAACAACTTTTGTAAAAAGAAATTGTATATTTGTCAATCATTCCGCTTTCGTTTATTATGAAAAAGAAAACAAAATCAAAATTTATCAACAGGGAAATAAGTTGGTTATATTTTAATAACCGTGTGTTACANGAAGCGGCCNNTTCNGCAGTTCCATTACTGGAGCGATTACGTTTTCTTGGAATATACTCCAACAATATGGATGAATTTTTNCGTGTGCGCGTAGCTACTTTACAGCGGATGTACGAAATGAGAATACAATTAGAGGACGATAAAGATGACCCTGAAAAAGTTTTGAGAAAAATCTCTAAAATTACGGAAACATCACAGAGCGAAATGGAAAGTATCTTTCACGAAATTGTGGAAGAACTAAAAAAAGAAAACATTTTTTTTGTAAACGAAACAGAGCTGAACGAAGAACAAACAAATTTTGTAAAAACTTATTACGATAAGCATTTGGAAGATGCCATNACGCCCATTATGCTTTCCAATGATTTAACTTTCCCNGAAGTAAGAGATGCNCGGCTTTATTTTTTTGTAAAACTTACAAACAGTGAAAAAAACAAATCAANACGTTACGCGTTGATAGAATTTCCCGGTTCGGAATATTCACGTTTTTTGGNGCTGCCCGAAGGGAACAATGGAAAATACCTTATACTGCTGGATGATGTTATCCGCATTTCACTTCCGCAACTCTTCAAAAGTTTACCTTACGACACTTTTGAAGCGTATACGATAAAAATTACACGGGATTCCGAAATGGAAGTCGTATCGGAGATGGGTGAAGGAATTATAGAGAAAGTGAGTAAAGGAATTAAAAGCCGTCGTTTTGGTTCCCCTTTGCGGTTTNTTTACGATCGCGAAATGNCGGACGATATGAAAAGATATTTATTGAAAAAGTTGGATTTCAAAAAATCGGCAACTATTCTTCCCGGCGGACGTTATCACAATTTCAAAGATTTTATCGATTTTCCATCTTTAGGAAGAAGCGATTTAGCCTACAAAAAATCCGATCCGGTTGAAAATTTAATTATTGCCAGCACAAATGCTGTTATTAAAGCCATTGAACAACAAGATTTATTTCTCCATTATCCTTATTACAGTTTTTCTCAATACGTTCAGTTGCTGCGTGAAGCTGCCATCAATCCTGAGGTGGTAAGTATAAAAACCACTATTTACCGTATGGCGCACAAATCAAAAGTAGCAAAGGCGCTTATTTTTGCTGCAAAAAACGGGAAAAAAGTTACTGCGGTGGTAGAATTGAGAGCTCGTTTTGACGAGGAACACAACATTCAGTGGGCGCAACGGATGCAGGATGCAGGAGTAAATGTAGTTTTTGGAGTGGAAGGATTAAAAATTCACAGCAAACTTACATTAATAAAAAAGAAAAACGGGAAAAAAATTGCCGTCATCAGCACCGGAAATTTCCACGAAGGAAATGCTTTAGTATATACCGATTTTACCTTGTTTACAGCCAATCAACAAATTGCAAGCGAAGTGGAACGTGTGTTTGAATTCATCAATCAGCCGTTCCAAAATCAGCGATTCACACATTTATTGGTTGCGCCTCAAGAAATGCGTAAAAAACTTACACAACTTGTACAAAACGAAATAGCAAACGCCAGAAAAGGACTTCCTGCCTATATTCACTGCAAAATTAATCATATTACCGATTATAAATTTATTCAGAAGTTATATGATGCTGCCGAAGCCGGAGTAAAAATTCGTTTAATAGTACGNGGAATGTGTTCTATGGTGCCTGTACAACCTAAATTAAACAACAATATTGAGATTGTAAGTATTATCGATAAATTTTTGGAACACTCACGAATATTTATTTTTTGCAATAATGANGTGGAGAAATTCTTTGTATCCTCTGCAGATTGGATGACACGAAATCTTGACCATCGTATTGAAGTAGCCGTACCTATTTACAGCAAAACCATTCAAAAAGAACTGAGAACCGTTTTTGACTTTGGATGGAAAGATAATGTAAAAGCAAGAGTAGTGGATGGAACCGATGAAAATAAATTTAAAATAAACGAAGAAGAACCTTTTCGCTCTCAGTTTGAGTTAATTGAGCATTATAAAAAATTGGAGTGGACTTAATCATTCATTTCCAACTATTTCAAAGTTGTCCACATCCTTCCAAAATGCATATTTTTCACGGAATTTTTCGAGTTCAAGTTTGAAAAGTTCCGTTGTTTTTATATTCTCCTCGTTTTCATCAAAACCCATTATTGTTTTTCCTTTAAAGTCCAATAAAACAGAATGTCCCGAATAGGAAATGTTCATTCCATCTGTTCCAATTCTGTTTACTCCGCAAACGTACGCTTGATTTTCAATAGCACGCGCAGGAAGCAAAGCGTCCCAAGCATCCATGCGTGCGTGCGGGAAACTTGCAACGTAAATCA
>LR026962.1:1602979-1604701 GCA_900498215.1 uncultured Paludibacter sp.
CAAATAACGCCGAAGGCAAATAACTACTAATGACAGCGAAGCGTTAAACATACGGTATAGCAAATCTTTCAGGNAATTTTCCGGAGCCATTTTTTCTGTAAAAATCAAAAATATNCTGTAAATCTTCTTTTTCATTTTCCGTTGGATAAAACAACTCAGTGATTCCCATTTCTTTGTTTTTATAATCGATATATGCCAATTGAATCGGGATATTCGCTCCTTTAGCAATGTAATAAAAACCAAATTTCCAATTTTCGTTGCGTTTACGAGTTCCTTCGGGCGTAATTGCCAAGTGCATTTTTTTGTGGTTATGGAATTCGTCCATCATTTGCTGCACCACCGAGCCCTTTTTCGAACGATCAATCGGAACGCCTCCCATAGCTCTAAACATATTTCCCATTGGGAAGAAAAACCAAGATTTTTTCATCAAAAAGCCGGCATTTAAACCTACTGACCATGCATAGAGTTTTCCTATAACAAAATCCCAATTGGTTGTGTGTGGTGCAACNCAGATAATGCTTTTTNCCGGTTCTTCCACTTTTAACACCGATTTCCAACCGGCTAATTTTAATACAAACTGACTAATTTTTTTCATAATATTAAATTTTCGCGTAGCATTCTACAACTCATTGAACTCTCTTTAAACAAATAAACACAAAAATAATGAATTGTATTGAATAATTTTGTACTTCTGCCATTAAAAAAACAGGCGGTCACAAAAAAGACCCGCCTGTTTTTACACGCATTTTTTTATAGTTTATTTATTCATTGAAATTTTCCACGCATCATCTTTTTTCACGTATTTTGTTTTTTCTGTTTTTTCCGATCCGTCATTGAAGACAACTTTCGTTGAAACGGTTGCGCTTAATCCATCTTCTGCAATTTTTTCTTCTTCTANTTCAAAACTTTTAATTCCGCCTTTCGCTTCAGTGCTTTGTTTTGCCTTTTCTTCAAAAAGTTTAACAAACTGAGCTTGTTCTTCGGATGTTCCTTCTTTATCCGAATCTAAATTTTTTACCAGCAATTCTGCCGCTTTTTTGTAATCACCTTTTTGTAATTGGGTGTAAATAGATTTTTCGATGTCGCTAGGAGAATTTCCTACTTTTCCACCACAATTCACAGCGAATAAAACAATTGCTACTGCAACTAAAGAATACAATAATTTTTTCATTTCAGTTACTTTTAATAAATTAAACATTAGTAATTATAAATCAATAAAATATCCTTATTGTTGTAAATATCAGAAGGAAGTATATAAATTCCGGAATAAAGCGGCATATTCACCTTGCTTCTTTTCCCGCAAGTAATGTCTTTTCCTTCTAATTGATATACATACCAAACAAGTTCAGTACAATACATTTGAGTCGAATCCGACAATTCGTAATCGTGATCAAATAAAATTCCTTTTGCCAACAAACGTTTAGCCTGTATTGCTGCTTTATTCCCTAACGAGTTGTCTTTCAATCTGTAAACAGCGCCCTTTTCAGCTCTNTCTTTTTTCCAAAAATCCTCAATAGATTCTATCTTGATTTTATCTACTTTTTCTCCTTTTTTTCTTTCACCGGGAGTAATATGAATTACCTTAAATACAGAATTTTGCAAAACAACAATTCCCGTATGACTGTATAATCCGGTGGAATCGACCTGCACAACTGCACGTGATTTTACCCCTATCCCTTTTCTAAAAATTATATCTCCTTCTTCAAAATGAATAGCGGAAAA
>LR026962.1:1606010-1607832 GCA_900498215.1 uncultured Paludibacter sp.
ATGGAGGAAGCGTTACGAAAACAAGGAATTCCTTACAGAATTTACGGAGGACTTTCATTTTATCAGCGCAAAGAAATTAAAGATGTAATAGCTTACTTGCGTTTGGTAATCAATCCAAACGATGAAGAAGCGTTAAAAAGGATTATCAATGTTCCTGCTCGCGGTATTGGCGATACTACCGTAAATAAACTGATGGAAACGGCTCAAACGCATCAGGTTTCGGCTTGGACGGTGCTATCCGATATATTGAAATACAATTTACCTGTGAATGCGGGAACGGCGACAAAATTGGCAAATTTCCGTGATTTAATTCAGAATTTCAGCAATCAAATTACAACTTTAAATGCTTATGAATTAGCAAACAACGTGGTAAAAGCTACCGGAATTATCGGCGACCAATACGATAAAAGCGTTGAAAATTTAAGCAGGATTGATAATATCCAGGAATTGCTGAAAGCCATTCACGAATATGTTGAAGCAAAAGCGGAAGAAGGTATGGAATTTGTGAATCTCACCGATTTTCTTTCGGAAGTATCACTGCTTACAGACCAGGATACAGATAAAAACGATAAGGAAAAAAGAGTAACATTGATGACGGTTCACGCAGCTAAAGGATTGGAATACAACACGGTGTTTATTGTTGGAATGGAGGAAGAATTGTTTCCCTCGCCTTTTGTGGAAACTCCGCGGGAACTGGAGGAAGAACGCCGTTTGTTTTATGTGGCAATTACGCGGGCTGAAGAACGTTGTTTTATCAGTTATGCAAAATCCCGTTTCCGCAATGGAAAAACCAATTTCAGTAATCCGAGTCGTTTTTTGAAAGACATTGACAGCCGCTATTTGGATTTTGACGCGGAACAAATTTTTGCTCCTAAACCACAACGAAGTTGGGACGATGAAATTTCCATCGAACGAAATTTATTCCGGAAAGAAAATCAACCTTCTCCTGAACGATTTTCATCTTCCCAGCCCCGAAAACTGAATAAAATAACTTCTGACAATTCCACTCCCACTGTAAATTCCAATTTCCCCGTTGGTTGTTTTGTAAAACACCAGCTTTTTGGCATTGGAAAAGTGATAGAAACCTCCGTCGTGGACGGAAATGAACGTGCCGCTATTGATTTTGGAGAAAAAGGAGTGAAATCTTTGTTGCTGAAATTTGCAAAATTGGAAGTGCTGAAGTAAAATGGATTATAGAAAAGAAAAATATTTTATTTCGGTATAATTTAATTCAAAAAAACAGGCAATCACTCTGTTTGAAATTATTCAATTCTATCAAATAGGTCTAATCACTTTGTTTGAACTTATTCAATCCTATTAAACAAGTCTAATCACTTTGGTTGAACTTATTCAATCCTATCAAATAGGTCTAAACATGTTGTTTGAGCTAACTCAATCCTATCAAACAAGCCTAATCACTTTGTTTGAGCTAACTCAATTCTATCAAACAGGTATAAACACTTTGTTTAATGTAACCCACCTCTTCATTATCTTAAGTTTTTTAATAAAATAATTCGCAACATAAGCAAAATTATAAAAGTGCTTTCTTCATAATGGTTTTAGGGATAAAAACCAATAAATAAAAGTAACAATTTACCATCGATGAAAAAATATATGGGGTATTATTTATCTCCCAACATTTTATCGTATTTTTGTATAATTTAATTCAAAAGAATGAGCAATCAAACCAAAATAAAAACCGAAATTTACGCCGAAACAGCCGTTTTGGTAGGACTTATCACGCCCGACCAGCCCGAAGAAAAAGCCAAAGAATATTTGGACGAATTGGCTTTTCTGGCAGAAACCGCCGGAGCCGAACCTA
>LR026962.1:1613442-1616033 GCA_900498215.1 uncultured Paludibacter sp.
TATGAATAATTTTAATTTTTATAGTCCTACTTATTTTAAGTTTGGAAAAAATACTGAAACCGAAGCCGGAAAACTCGTAAAACGTTTCGGCGGAAAAAATGTATTGGTACATTACGGAAGCGGTTCCGTTGTACGCAGCGGTTTACTCAACAGAGTTTTAAAGTCGCTTGACGACGAAAAAATTTCACATACCGAACTTGGCGGTGTACAACCCAATCCNCGCAGCAGTTTGGTTTACAAAGGCATTGAACTTTGCCGCGAAAAGAATATAGATTTCATTCTTGCTGTGGGCGGAGGAAGTGTAATCGACAGCGCTAAAGCCATTGCCATTGGTGTTCCGTATGAAGGTGATTTTTGGGATTTTTACAGCGGAAAACAGATTGAAAGAGCCCTTCCCGTAGCTACTATTTTAACCATTTCAGCGGCGGGAAGCGAAGCCTCAGCATCATCGGTTATTACACACGAAAACGGAATGCAAAAACGTGGTACGTTGAGCGAATTAATTCGCCCAGTTTTTTCTATTCTCAATCCGGAATTAACCACCACGCTTCCTCCTTATCAAATTGCTTGCGGAGCAACCGATATGTTTGCACACGTGTTGGAACGTTATTTTACCAACACCAAAGACATAGAAATTACCGACAGAATGTGTGAAGGAATTATGCTTACCATTATAAAAGAAGCTCCAAAGGCTGTTTCCAATCCACAAGACTACGAAGCGCAAGCCAATTTGATGTGGGCAGGAATGGTAGCGCATAACGATATTGTTGGCGTGGGTCGAGAACAAGATTGGGGCACACATCAGTTAGAACACGAACTTTCTGCGCTTTACGATGTTGCTCACGGTGCAGGATTGGCAGTAATGTTTCCTGCCTGGATGAAATACAATATGCAACATGATGTACTTCGTTTTGCTCAGTTTGCCGTACGNGTTTTTGGATGCCAAATGGATTTTCAGCATCCGGAAGAAACTGCCCGCGAAGGAATTACACGTTTCGAAAAGTTTCTAAAATCTATTGGAATGCCGATAAGATTTAAAGAACTCGGTGCAAAACGAGAAGATATTTCTACACTTATAGAAATGTTGAAAATGGATAATCGTCCAGTAGGGAACTTTGTTAAGTTGAATAAAGATGATGTAAGAAAAATTTATGAATTAGCATCGGAAGATTAATATTGAATAGGAACTTTGATATACAAAATAAGCCGNTTTTGAAAAGTGGCTTATTTTNTNTATAGATAAACTTTTATAAAAATCAATTGTTAGAATAGTAAAGTTATCTAAATTCATTCTAAATATGAAAACATATAAAGTAGGCGTAATTGTAGGAAGTTTACGCAAAGAATCATTCAATAGGAAAGTAGCAAATGCATTGATAGAAAATGCACCCGAATCGTTAAGTTTTGAATTTATTGAAATTGGAAATTTACCGTTATATAANGAAGAATACGACGCAAATTCTCCTGAATTGTATGTAAATTTCAGAAATAAAGTAAAAAGTATGGATGCNATTCTGTTTTTAACGCCGGAATATAATCGTTCTATTCCCGGAGCGTTGAAAAATGCTTTAGATGTTGCCTCACGTCCTTGGGGACAAAGTGTTTGGAACGATAAACCTGCAGGAGTGGTAAGTGTAACTATTGGAACCACAGGCGCTTTTGGCGCTAATCATCATTTACGCCAAATGCTGACATTTTTAAATATGCCTGCAATGGCACAACCGGAAGCTTATATCAGCAACGCGATGTCTTTGTTTGACGAAAACGGAAAATTGATAAATGAATCAACAAAAGGATTTTTCGTTTCCTTTATGAATGCTTTTGAAGGTTGGATAAAACGCTTGACAAAATAACCGATTTTATTTTATTCCAAAAAATACGTAATTTTACCTTTTCAAAAATCATCTTGAAAAGGTAATTTTATTTTTAAACCGTATGTCCGAAAACAAAAACTTATCCCTGAATCCTGCTAATATTGATTTGGAAATTAATCTTCCCGCATCAAAGAGTATNAGCAACAGAGCNNTGATTTTNAACGCTTTATCTTACAGTCCGTATGATATTCAAAATTTGTCGGATTGCGATGATACGAATGTAATGTTGAAAGTTTTTGATTCCAATTCCAACAAATTTGATATTGGCGCAGCCGGAACTTCCATGCGTTTTCTTACTGCTTTTTTAGCAAAAACGGTTGGAGAATGGGAAATTACAGGAAGTGAACGGATGAAACAACGTCCG
This sequence comes from uncultured Paludibacter sp., assembly GCA_900498215.1. GTDB lineage: Bacteria > Bacteroidota > Bacteroidia > Bacteroidales > Paludibacteraceae > UPXZ01. The sequence continues at coordinate 1,615,681 of LR026962.1, forward strand.
ATAAAAATTCTTGTCGACGCTTTAAATTCTCTGGGAGGAAAAATAGAATATCTGGAAAAAGAAGGATTTCCGCCATTAAAAATTTACGGGAGCGCGTTAATGGGCGGTGAAATTAGTTTGGACGGAGGAATCAGCAGTCAATATATTTCGGCTTTAATGATGATTGCGCCTTATATGGTTAATGGACTGAAAATTACACTGACAGGCAATATTATTTCAAAACCTTACATTTTGATGACCGCCGGAATGATGAAAGATTTTGGAGTAAAAGTTGATTTTCAAGAAAATATCATAAACATTCGCCCTCAAACATACAAACCTGTTTCATACACTGTAGAAAGCGATTGGAGCGC
>LR026962.1:1618763-1625846 GCA_900498215.1 uncultured Paludibacter sp.
TGATTGATTTGCTTCGTGTGAACAGGACGTTTTTCCGCGCCAAATTTATAATCGGAAATAACGGCTTTTTTACCGTTTATTATTACTCTGTCGGGACGATAATATTCGCCTGTAGGAAGTAAAATGGTGGTTTCGTTCAATATTTTTCCATCGGTAAAAAACCAAGTTTCGATGTGGGGAAGTTTCCAAAACTTTTCAAAAGTTTGTTTTACAATTCCGCTCTCCTCTTCACTAATTCTTCCCGAATGAATCATTTCCGCAATCAATTTTTCTTCCTCATCGCGTTTGGTGAGTTTTTGCAAAATATCGTGCATAATTACACCGAAATTCAACGGATTTTCGGCAATTGTTTTATCGGTTTTCCATTCTTCCTTGCTCAACGATTTTATTTTCAATCGGTTTTCGGCAGATAAAATCGGATAATCATTCAATTTTTCCGCTCTTTCTTCCGTCGGTTTTTCAGAAGTGGTGAGAAAAATCGGCGTTCCTATCTCAAATTTCAGTTTTTCGCTTTCTTCCGGTTGAAAATCTTCATTCGCTTGTTTCAATAAAACGTATTTTTGCAACACCTCCGACAACGACGACATTTGAGATAAATCCGTTTTTTTATTGTTTTCTTTTTTCTCTTTCGGCTGTGGCGAAAAACAAATCAATTCGTGACGCGCCCTGGTAAAAGCGACGTAAGCCATATTCAAACTATCCACGTATTGATGCAGTAATTCCTCATAATATTGTTGCGCAAAAATAGAATTTCCGAGTTTGGATGTAAAATTAATCGGTATCAAAGGAAGTTCGTTAAACGGTTCTTCATTGGTTTGCAGCCACATCAAACTCCTATTTTTTGACGCGTCCAATCCCCAATCGCAAAAAGGAATAATAACCGCCTTGAAATCAAGACCTTTTGACTTATGAATGGTCATTACACGCAACGCTTCCTGAGTTTCGGGCGTGTTGAGGGTTTGCTTGCCTCCCATTTTATTCCACCAAGTTAAAAAACTGCTTAAATCGGCGTTTTTTGAGCAGGTAAACTTAAAGACAGCGTCCTGAAACGCTTGTAGGAAAACAGTTTCATTGTGCCATTCCGCAAGTTGAAAAGCGGCGATTATTTTCTCGGTAAGTTCATACAACGAGGAATAGCTGATTTTATCCGTTATTTTATTTTCTTCTTCCGTAAAATAAGGTGAAATTCCCTGAAAATCGTCCGGCACTTTTTCCAATGAAAGTTTTACGGCTTCTTCATCGGTTTTTTTCTGTTTTCCGCGCAAATACTCGTAATTCATAATCATACGCTGTATATCGTCTTTCGGATTTTCGAGCGTTTTGAGCAACGCGATAATAAATTCCACCGATAAAGACGAACTCAGCAAAATCCCTTCATTCCCNATAACATTGTACGAAATATCCTTACGCGCTTCCGGCGAATTTTTATACTGCAAAAGATAATTGACCAACTTTACCGCTTCCTTATTTNTTCTNACCAAAAAAGCAATGTCCGACAGTTTGTAACCTCTGTCCACCAAATCTTCAACCATTGCCGGAACGCGTTCCAAACTTGCCTGCATCCANCCTTCTTCNTTTTCATCTTGCGGAATAAATTCTATTTTCACATATCCCGNGCCCGATTTTGGCGAAACCTGCTGGTTTACATCTGCGTAAGCGTTAAAAATCTTGCCTGTAAATTCTTCCAGCGAAGGATATAAGGACAAAAGCGGCTCTACATTTTCATTGAATTTAAGTTGCAGCATTTGCGATGCCCGCTGAAAGAAATCGTTATTGAAATCCACTATATTTTTATCGCTGCGCCAGTTGGTTTCAAGAATTTTATTTGAAAACTGCTCTTTANTAAATTCCTTANTNACTTGCTCTTGCAGCAGTTTCCAGTCGGAATTACGCCAGCGGTAAATGCTTTGTTTCACATCTCCCACCAACATGTTTTCTTTTCCGTACGCCAAACTATTCGAAATCAACGGTTTGAAATTGCTCCACTGAAGTATGGAAGTGTCCTGAAATTCGTCAATCATAAAATGATCCACGTTTATTCCGGTACGTTCATACACAAAAGGAGTATCGCTGTCGGAAATAATTTTATTGAGCAGCATATTGGTGTCCGAAATCAACATCGCGTTTTGTTCCGAAGAATACTGCTTGATATACATCGCCAAATCGGACAATACACCCAGTGTATTTAAATGCTTCAGAATTAAATCGGCTGTATTATATCGAACTACATCTTCCGTAAGCATCTTTACGATATTTTTCAACGCATCGCCCAATCCGTTTACATAAGCGGCTTCAATGGCGGTTTTTACCTCCTGAGGTTTGTTTTTAACGTAACAATTTTCAACCGCTTCAGCATATTTTATAAATGTATCTTTAATTTCCAGATTCTTATTCCGGATGTTTTCGAGCGTTTTGTGCATCATCGAACGGCTGAAATCATCGGGATTCAAGCCATGAGTCTTTAGCGTTTCCAGCGCTTTATCCGCTTCGGCTGCAGCTNGCGTTTCAAAGTCGGATTTTATTTTTTTTATTTTCCCGATGTAAACATTCAGAAANGTTTTGTCGTGGAGTTTTTTATTGGTTTCTTCCGCTTTGTATTGGTAGTTTTCTTTGAAAATTTCTTTGCCGAGTTCCAAAATATTGGTGCGGATATTCCAGTTTTCCGACGATTCCACTTTTTCTTCGGCAAATTTGGTCATCCATTGCAGAAGTTGTTTGTTTTCCTCTTTCGACAAATCCTGGAATAGAGCGTCCACAGCGTTTTCAAGAGTTTCGTCCGTATCCAGCTCCAAATTATATCCGCCGCTTATTCCTATTTCGCGCGCGAAGTTCCGCAATACCTGCTGAAAAAACGTATCGATGGTGCTGATGGAAAACGCGGAATAATCGTGCAGAATGTGGATAAGTATTTTTTTTGCCCGTTCGTTTACCGAATTTTCATCCAACTTAAATTCCGACATCAAATCGGCGCGAAACTCCGAGTTTTCTGCCGAAGAAAGTGTGTGAAGTTCCTTCAAAATACGACTTTTCATCTCATCGGTCGCTTTATTGGTAAACGTTACCGCCAACACGCGCCGATGCGCTTTTTCATTCGGATACGATGAAAAAAGCAAACGGATGTAATCTTTTGTAAGCCGGAAGGTTTTTCCCGAACCGGCTGAAGCGCGATAAATGTTGAGCATTTTGATAGACTTATAGAACCAAGAGCCAAGACCAATTAGGAGATTCCTCCTTTGAAAAGGAGGATGAAGGAGGATNGATTTCTTTCTTTCAATTCCCCTAACCCCTTTCTCCAAAGGAGAAAAACATTGCATTGCAAAAATAAGGATTTATTTTGGTTTTCAAGATTCGGATAAACGGTTTCCAAACCGTTTGAATATAAAACACTGAAAATATTGATTATCTGTTAAAATATTTTAGCAAAATTGAATTTTAACAGAAGATTTATTTTTATATTTGCGGAGAGAATTTAATTAAAGTCAGACACATATAGCATTTTTATACATTGTGTATGTGTGATGTAGTCACAAATATAAAAATATTAGGCAAAATTTAACAGAAACACACTACGAAAAAAGTTATAAATTAATGACGAGAAATAAAATACTAAACACTGTATTCAACAAAGATGCAAGAGATATTTTGAAAATAATTCCTGACAATATCGAAATTACTACCACCATAACATCACCTCCATACTTTGATATGAAGGATTATAATTCTGAGAATCAAATTGGATATGGACAATCATATGAAAATTATTTAAATGACATCAAGATTGTTTTTGAAGGAGTTTTTAAAAGAACAAAAAAAAACGGTACACTCTGGGTTATTATAGACACTTTTAAGAGAAACAATCAGGTTGTCACTCTACCATTTGATGTTTCAAATAAACTAAAAGATATAGGATGGTTACTTCAAGATATTATAATCTGGAAAAAAGATAAAACTGTTCCTTGGTCAACTAATGGTTTTATGCAAAGAAAATTTGAGTATATCTTATTTTTTTCAAAAACTCCAAAATATAAATCTAACAAAGACATTGTTAGAGTTTACAATACAGATCATTTGAAACGATGGTGGGTTAAATATCCAGAAAGATATAATCCTAAAGGAAAAGCTTTAGATGAAATTTGGGAATTTCCTATACCAATTCAAGGCTCTTGGGGTAAAAAATATATAAGACATTTTTGTCCTCTACCTGAAAGTATGGTTGCGACTATGATACAAATAAGTTCCAATGAAGATGATATTGTTTTTGATCCATTCGCAGGAAGCGGAACTGTTCTCACCCAATCCGCTTATATGAAACGGAAATATTTAGGAATGGAATTAAATTCTGAATATGTAAAAATGTTCGAAAATTATTTAGATCAAACATATGAAGAGAAAAGAAATGAATATGAACTATATAAAGAAAATTTAGGACAGGATCAATTTGAATTAAATATAATCAACTTAAGAGCATTAAAATATGCACGAGTCTTAGTTTCAAAAATTGAAAAAGATTTTAAACTACAAAACTTTAAAATACTTGTAACTATAAATGGAGATAGTAAAAAAGAAAATAAACTTAAAGAGGTTGAATATAATATTATTGGATTAACAGAATCACCACAGATCACAGATTATTTAAATAAAACAATAATTAAACCACCACTTTCAAAATTTGGAGTGGATCCTATATTTATATATTCTGATAAAATTCCCTTAACTACTAACCAATATTTTGGCTACACAAAAACTAATACTCACTCATTTGTAAAAAATGCGCAGATTGGTTCTGAAAAGATTAAAGTCATTAGTGATATTTGTGTTGATCTAAATGAAAATGATTACATCTAATTCTATGGCAAAGACAACAAAAAAAGGAAAAAAGCGGACGCGAAAAAAACTTTCTCCAGAGGAAAAAGCTCAAAGATTAGAACAAAACAATCAAAAGAAAGATATTAGAACCATTATGAAAAATATGGGTTTTATAAGACTCCCATATATTGATGGTAAAGAATTTAAATATGACAATAGAACTTCTGAAATGGATGATATTTTCATTAATGAAAACGTAATTCTAATTACAGAATATACTATTGGTGATCCAGGAACGCATTTACTTAAAAAGAAAATTTTTTATGATAAAATAAACGAAGATAAAAGGGCTTTTATTGATTTTATGCTTGAAACAGAAAAACTCAAGAGTTTTAAAGAGTATTATGAGAACAATATAAAAGATAGGTATACAAAGAATCAATTAAGAATACAAATCTTATATTGTTCAAAAAAGACAATATTATCAGAACATAAAGATCAGCTATATAACATAATTTTCTTTGATTATCATATAGTTCAGTACTTTAAAAGTTTAACAAGAGCAATTAAAAAATCAAGCAAATATGAATTTATGGAATTTATCAAAATTCCATTTGAACATTTTGGTAATAACATTAAGAACTCATCATCTCGTACACCACAAACTTTTAAGGGGAATATCCTACCAGAAGAAAAAAGTAAATTTGATGAAGGATATAAAATTGTCTCGTTTTATATTGATGCCGAATCATTATTGAGAAGATCTTTTGTTCTTCGTCAGAATGGATGGAAAGACATTGAAAATGTTGGTCTTTATCAAAGAATGCTTGAATCCAATAAAGTATCTAGTATGAGAAAGTATTTATATGAAAGAAATAGAGTTTTTATAAATAATATTATTGCAACTATTTCAACAGATAAAATAAAACTATATGACAAAGATGAAAATATTCTCAAATTAGATGATGACGGTCAGTTTATTAATAGTGATTCTACAGAAGTTTCTCCTACAAAAATTGAGATTGACGACAGCTGTAATATAATTGGATTAATAGATGGTCAGCATAGAACATATGCTTATCACGAAGGAGATGACCAATACGAGAAGATAATTGCTGTTTTAAGAAAAGAACAAAACTTATTAGTAACAGGAATTCTTTTCCCTGAAAAAGAAACTAAAGAAAAAAGATTAAAATTTGAAGCAAATCTATTTTTAGAAATAAACTCAAATCAGAAAAATGTTCCTTCGAGAATTAAACAAGAAATAGAATTAATGATCAGCCCATTTTCAGCAATTGCTATAGGAATGAGAATTCTTTCTGGATTAAACAAGAATGGTCCCTTAGGAAATGCAATTGAACAGTATTGGTATGAAAAAGGCAAATTAAAAACAGCTTCGATTGTAAGTTATGGATTACGCCCTTTAGTTAAGATTGAAGATATAAAATCAAAAGATAGTTTATATAATATTTGGTCTCATTCTGACAAGCAAAAATTAAAACTAAAAGACATCTCTGATTCAAATCTTTTGACAGAATATATTGTTTTTTCATTAGAAAAAATACGCGATTTATTGATTGCCTTTAAAGCAACTTTAACGCCTGACCAATGGCAAACTTATAGTCCAAACCGACCTAATGGATTATTGTCTGTTTCATTTGTTAATGGAATATTTAATGTCCTCAGATTATTAATTGAAAACAACAAAGTCACAGATATTCAGGAATATAGAAGCAAATTAAATGGAATAGATAAATTTGATTTCAAAAAATTTAAATCAAGTCAATATAGAAAAATGGGGGAAGCTATTTACAATAAATATTTTAACTAAAGACATTACCTAATATTTCAATGATTAAAGCCAAATAATCTCAGTTATAAGCACTGAACTTAAACCTTATACAATGCTCCTCTCCACCACTTTTAATTTATACTCCGATGCAAAAGGCGGCGATCCGGATAAAACCCCTCACTCGCGCGGTTTATTATTTTCTTACCACAGGGCGGTAGCAACAGGTAAAAAAAACGTTTCTACTCCTCGTTTTTAACGAGGAGTTAATGGTTGTTCGTTTAATGAACGATACAAAGAGCAACTGTCCGTTTGCCAAAAAGCGTTTGTAAATTTATATCGGGGTGTTACACCATGGTATATTTCCGAGCGCTTTTCTAAAAAACAGTTTACCCAATTGCATTTCGGGACGTGCTTTTATACCTTCGGGGAGTTCCCCAACGGTACATTTCCGAGTCCTTTTATACCTTCGGGTAGTTCCCAATGGT
>LR026962.1:1625990-1694474 GCA_900498215.1 uncultured Paludibacter sp.
AACAAGAAACTCGAAACCGTTTATAAAACCGCTTTTACCGCGTAAAACAACATAAATCCCGCGGTGGTAAAACGAAGAACATTTCCCAACAGAAAACCGATAAATGAACCAAAACCGGCTTTAAGCGCGTGTCGGGTTTTCTTTCCGGCAAGCATTTCGCCCAGAACCGAACCTGCAAAAGGTCCGAAAATGATACCCCAAGGACCAAAAAATAATCCGGCAATCATCCCCAAAAAACATCCCCAAATTCCGTATTTGCTTCCGCCAAACTTTTTTGTTCCCCAAATCGGGATATAATAATCCAATATCGAAACAGCAATGGTTATCACTGCCCACACTATCATAAACGCTACGGAAAACTGCACCTTATTACTTAACTGAAGTAAAACAAGCCCCACATAACTTAAAGGAATACCGGGAATGCCGGGCGCGATAGTGCCTATCANTCCCGCAACAACGCAAACAANGCCTAAAATAACAAGTAATTCCATAATTACATTTTTTAAAAGTCCCTTTACTCCGGNAGANGGATTTAGGGTGAGGTTTTACAATTTATAGCAAAGATAAAAAGAAACTTGGTTTNTGATTNTAAAAATACGTAACTTTGTGAAATGTTGGTATTTCAACAACTCTTTTTGTGGACAACATCCCNAAAAAGAGTAACAAAAGAAATCAAAAATCAAAATAAATCCATAAACGCGATGACCACGAACAAAACAAGTGAGCCAAAAAACATATTCACTAAAAAGCCATACAATATAGGCATTGCTTTAAGCGGAGGCGGAATAAAAGGGCTTTGCCACGCCGGAGTTTTAAAAGCGCTGGAAGAAAACGGAATAAGACCCGATATTCTGTCGGGCGTAAGCGCGGGAGCCATTGTAGGGGCTTTATATGCCGACGGTTATTCCCCCGATGAAATTGCTTCGTTTTTTGAAGGAATGGAATTTAGAAAGATGGCGCAACCGCAAATTCCTGACGGTGGATTTTTTAAGATAAATAATTTCGAGAAATTTCTGGATAAAAAATTGCGGGCTAAAACATTTGAAGAATTGCGTATTCCGCTTCGCGTGGTAGCAACAAATTTAGACAAAGGATTGTCGGTTGTATTTTCAAAAGGGAATTTGATTGATGCCATTATTGCTTCGGCAAGTGTGCCCGTATTATTTTCTCCTAAAAAAATTGATGGAGATTATTACGTGGACGGNGGAGTTTTTAAGAATTTTCCCGTAAGCACCATCCGTGCCGATTGCGAAAAAGTGATAGGCATAAACGCCAGTCCATTGATTGTGGCAAATTCAAAAATGAATGTGCTTAACGTCGCGCAGCGAAGCTACCATTTTATGTTCAAAGCCAACATATTACACGATAAGGAACTTTGTGATTTGTTGATAGAACCCGTTGATATTGCAAATTATGAAATGTTCGACACGCAAAAAAGCAAAGAAATTTTTGAATTGGGATACATCACTGCAAAAAATATGGTTGAGTACAACTTAAAAGCTTAAGTTCTTTTATGTAATCTTATTCTTACAATTTCAAATATTTTAATTACTTTTGTCAGGAATTTAAAACAAAAAACACCTTACAACTATGCTTTCAGTATCAGAACGTTTAGCAGCGCTCGCGCCTTCAGCTACATTGGCAATGTCTCAAAAAAGCAACGAGCTTAAAGCGCAAGGAATTGATGTAATTAATTTAAGCGTGGGCGAACCCGATTTTTTCACGCCGGATCATATAAAAAACGCAGCAAAAAAAGCGATTGACGACAACTTTTCGTTTTACTCACCGGTGCCGGGCTACCCTGCGTTGCGTAAAGCCATTTGCGAAAAACTTAAAAAGGAAAACGGATTGGATTACACTCCGGAACAAATTGTATGCTCCAATGGCGCAAAACAATCTGTTTGCAATGTACTGCTTGCCGTTATCAGCAAAGGCGACGAGGTCATTATCCCCGCTCCGTATTGGGTAAGTTATCCTGAAATGGTAAAAATTGCCGATGGAACCAACGTGATTGTTTCCGCCGGTATTGAACAGGATTTTAAAATCACACCGCAGCAGTTGGAAGCCGCTATCACTCCCAAAACCAAAGCGCTTATCTTATGTTCGCCTTCAAACCCCACCGGAAGCGTTTACACTAAAGACGAGTTGAAAGGTTTGGCAGATGTTTTGGCAAAATATCCCGATATTGTAATACTTTCGGACGAAATTTACGAACATATCAATTACGGTGGCGCTCACGAAAGTATCGCTCAGTTTGAAAACGTCCGCGACCGCGTTGTAATCATCAACGGAGTTTCAAAAGCGTACGCAATGACGGGTTGGCGTTTAGGTTGGATTGCCGCTCCAAAATGGATTGCGTCGGCGTGCAACACGCTGCAGGGACAATACACTTCGGGACCAAGTTCTATTTCACAAAAAGCCGCCGAAGCCGCTTACACCGGCGACCAAAGTTGCCTCGAAGAAATGCGTTCGGCATTTGAACGTCGTAAAAATTTGGTGGTAAAACTGGCGCGTGAAATTCCGGGACTGAAGGTAAACGAACCGAAAGGAGCGTTTTATATTTTCCCCGATTGTTCCGCTTATTTCGGAAAATCATACAACGGAACTACAATAAACAATCCGGAAGATTTAGCGTTGTTCCTGCTTGCCGAAGCACACGTGGCTTGTGTTGGCGGAACCGATTTTGGCGCTCCAAACTGTATCCGTATGTCGTACGCCACTTCCGATGAAAATCTGGAAAAAGCATTCGGTTGGATGAAAGAGGCATTAGGGAAATTAGGTTAAAAGCCCCCTAAATCCCCCTCCGGGTGACTTTTAGAAAGTAAAAATGAAAACGGATATTGAAAAATCACAATATTTTAAAGCGCTTTCTCGTATCGAAGAATTGCTGCCGTTAGTTTCATACGAAACATCAACAAACGACCCGAACAGCGTGGAACTTTGTTTGATGTCTGATATTGTGGAAAAATATAAAAAATTTCATTATCCTATTTAATACTAATTGAGAGGGTCACTTAAAGTGACCCTCTCAATTTAAAATACGGAAAGCGAAGTGATTTAATATTGCTTTGCTTTTTTTATTGCAACCGATTTTAGTTAAAAATTAAATTATCAAGAAAAAGAAATTCCAACTTTTCACACAAACTCAACATCACTCAATAAAATTTGTTATACCTTTGTAAGAACTTTGTTAAACTTTCAAACTTTGACAAATTAATCACCTCAAGCTAACACTTATAATTCTAAATAACAATGGAAAACAAAAAATTAACCCGTCCCGTAAACGATGTAAAAATAGCCGGAGTTTGTGCCGGAATTGCCAATTACTTCGATTTTGATGTTACAATTGTACGAATTGTGTACGCTGCACTTACAGTTTTTACCGTAGGTTTTCCGGGAGTTTTGTTGTATTTATTGTTAATGTTGATTATGCCCAAAGACGTTGCAGCTACCAATCAACCGACAAAACCAAATAACGAATAAATTTTAAAATTCCTCCGTCAGCTGACGGAGATTTAGGGGGCTTATGAATTTTCGTACAAATTATCACAGTCACAATGTTTTTTGCGATGGTCGCTCCACGATGGAAGACTTTGTGCGGTTTGCTATTGCCAAAGGATTAAAAAAATACGGTTTTTCTTCTCATTCACCACTCCCGTTCCATACTTCCTGGAATATGGATTTGGATAATTTGCCTTATTACAAAGCGGAATTTTACAGGTTGAAAGAAAAATACAAAGGGCAAATTGAACTTTTTATCGGTTTGGAAATAGATTATATTCACGGTGTTTTTGGCGCGAGAAATAATCCTTTGTATTCTACCGATGATTTTGATTATTTGATTGGCGCCGTTCATTATCTTGACCCGCTTCCAAACGGCGGTTTTTTCAGTGTGGACGGTAATTTTTTTGATTTTGAACGAAATCTCAAAACCATTTATAACGGCGATGTGAAAGAAGTTGCTAAACGATATTTTGAAATTATCAGGGCTATGATTGAAACAGGAGGGTTTAATATCGTGGGACATTTGGATAAAATTTCACTTAACGGAGGAAAATGTGACGGATTTGACATAAGACAAAATTGGTATTTTCAAACCGTAGCCGATTTATTGCAATTGATAAAAGAAAAAGGTTACATTCTGGAAGTTAACACCAAATCGTATCTCGAAAAAGGGATTACTTATCCCGACGTACAATTTTTTCCACTAATAAATGAACTGAAAATTCCTATCATTGTTACATCCGATTGTCATTATCCAGATAAAATAACCGCCGGCTTCGAACCGGTTTATACATTATTGAAAGAAAGCGGATTTAAAGAATTGATGGAATTAAGCCCCCTAACCCCCGAAGGGGGAAAATGGGTTGCAAAACCATTTGATTATTAAAATTTTCACAGTCTAACCTTTATAAATACAAAAAATAGCCTCCCCTTTGGGGAGGTTGGAGGGGCTTATGCAATTCAAAATACAATCTCCATATCGTCCTACCGGTGATCAACCTGAAGCCATCAAACAATTGGTGGAAGGAATAAACGCGGGCATTCCTTATCAAACACTGTTGGGCGTAACCGGTTCCGGAAAAACATTTACTGTGGCAAATGTAGTAGAACGTGTGCAAAAGCCAACGCTTATTTTAAGCCACAACAAAACGCTCGCCGCGCAACTTTACAGCGAATTCAAATCGTTTTTCCCTGAAAATGCAGTGGAATATTTTGTTTCGTACTACGACTATTATCAACCTGAAGCNTATTTGCCCGTTTCCGATTTNTACATCGAAAAAGACTTATCCATCAATCAGGAAATTGAAAAACTTCGCCTGGCAACTACTTCCGCTCTACTTTCCGGAAGGCGCGATGTGTTGGTTGTTTCTTCCGTTTCGTGCTTATACGGAATTGGTAATCCCGACGATTTTACCAGCAATGTGATTGAAATACGTAAAGGACAAAAGATGGTTCGCAACGCTTTTTTACGCTCCTTGGTGGACAGCTTGTATACCCGCAACGAAATTGAACTGAATCGTGGAAATTTTCGTGTAAAGGGCGATACGGTAGATATTTTTCTTGCTTATGCCGATTATGTTTTGCGNGTTGTGTTTTGGGGNGATGAAATTGANGAAATTCTAACGGTAGANCCAATCAATTGGCGCNTAATGGAAAGNCATGACGCGTTCAAAATTTATCCGGCAAGTATNTTTGTNACCACTAAAGAACGGATTATGTCCGCCACGCAGGAAATTGAACGTGATTTACAACTTCAAGTNCANAAATTNAAATCAGACGGAAANGAGTATGAAGCAAAACGTTTGTACGAACGCGTAACATACGATTTNGAGATGATTAAGGAANTGGGNTATTGTTCCGGCATTGAAAATTATTCCCGTTATTTTGACGGTCGTCCNCCGGGAAGCCGNCCTTTTTGCTTACTGGATTATTTCCCGAAAGATTTTTTACTNGTGGTGGATGAAAGTCACGTAACTATTCCGCAAATTCGTGCNATGTACGGCGGCGANGCATCACGCAAAGAAAACCTTGTGCAATACGGATTTCGTCTTCCGGCTGCCAAAGATAACCGTCCGCTTACTTTTACNGAATTTGAAAAANTCATTCCACAAACCATTTACGTAAGCGCAACTCCTGCCGATTANGAATTGGAAAAATCNCAGGGAATTATCGTTGACCAACTAATTCGTCCTACAGGCGTNCTCGATCCCGTGATTGACGTTCGTCCAAGTTTNAATCAAATTGACGATTTGATGGAAGAAATAGCACAACGCACCGAAATAAATGAACGCGTACTCATCACTACCCTTACCAAAAGAATGGCGGAAGAATTAACCGAATATCTTTTGCGTCACGGAGTGAGATGCAATTATATCCATTCCGATGTGGACACATTGGAACGTGTAAAAATTATGGACGATTTGCGTCGTGGCATTTACGATGTACTTATTGGCGTAAATTTGCTTCGTGAAGGGTTGGATTTACCGGAAGTTTCGCTGGTGGCGATTTTAGACGCGGATAAAGAAGGATTTTTACGCAACACGCGTTCTCTTACACAAACCGCAGGACGAGCCGCGAGGAATTTGAACGGAAAAGTGATTATGTATGCCGACAAAATCACGGAAAGTATGCAAAAAACCATTGACGAAACCAATCGCAGACGCGAAAAGCAACTTGCTTACAATGAATTACACGGAATTATTCCTCAAGCCATTGTAAAAGGCGACCGCAACGCACTGAGCAAAATGGAACCTAACGCTTACATTGAACCTGAAAAAACTCCGCCCATTGCTGCTGATCCTGTCGTTCAATATATGACAAAACCTGCATTGGAAAAAGCTATTGCCAAAACAAAAAAAGCCATGCAGGAAGCTGCTAAAAAACTCGAATTCCTCGAAGCTGCACAACTACGTGATGAAATGATGCGTTTGGAAGAATTACTCAAAGAGAAATTCGGAGAAAAGTAAAAGAAAGATTTTTTGTATCTTTGCAATCGCTTACAAAAATCAAATTTTACTATTTTCCCCCTGCGGGGGAACAAAAGGGGGCTTATGCAAAAACCATCCATACCAAAAGGAACGCGGGATTTTACTCCGCAAGAAATGGCAAACCGAAATTACATTTTCAACACTATAAAAGATGTTTTTCGTTTGTACGGATTTCAACAAATTGAAACTCCGGCAATGGAAAATTTATCTACTTTGATGGGAAAATACGGCGAAGAAGGCGATAAACTGCTTTTTAAAATTTTAAATTCGGGCGATTTTCTTTCAGGAGTTGACGACAAAGAATTATCGGAAAAAAACAGCATCAAACTCACCAATAAAATTTCTGAAAAAGGACTTCGTTATGATTTAACTGTTCCGTTTGCACGTTTCGTGGTGCAAAATCGTGATAAAATCACTTTTCCTTTCAAGCGTTATCAAATCCAACCCGTTTGGCGTGCGGACAGACCTCAAAAAGGTCGTTATCGCGAGTTTTACCAATGCGATGTTGATGTGGTTGGAAGCGACTCGTTACTCAACGAATTGGAATTAATTCAAATTGTGGACGAGGTTTACAAACGATTAAAAATTAATGTTATAATCAAAATAAACAATCGCAAAATACTTTCGGGAATTGCGGAAATCATCAGCGAAGCAGAACGAATCACGGATATCACCGTTGCCATTGATAAAATGGATAAAATAGGATTGGAAAACGTGAATAAAGAAATGGCTAACAAAGGAATTTCCAGAGAAGCCATTGAAAAAATCCAACCGATTTTAAAACTTTCAGGTTCCAATCAGGATAAATTAAATCAATTAAAAGAGACACTTTCTACTTCTGAAATTGGTTTGAAAGGTGTTGAAGAAATGGAAACCATTTTTAATCTTTGTGAAAGCGTAAATATCAAAACAGCCATTGAATTAGACTTAACCCTTGCTCGTGGATTGAATTATTACACCGGAGCTATTTTTGAAGTGAAAGCATTGGATGTAGAAATGGGAAGTATCACAGGCGGCGGACGTTACGATAATTTGACAGGAATTTTCGGGATGCCGGATGTTTCAGGCGTGGGAATTTCGTTTGGCGCGGATAGAATTTATGATGTATTAAACCAACTCCAACTTTATCCGGAAACTTCTACTGAGCAAACGCAAATTTTATTTGTTTCGTTTGGTGAAAAAGAACTTGCCTATTGTCTTCCTTGGGCAAATGAATTGCGTAAAAACGGAATAAATGTAGAAATTTATCCTGAACCAACCAAAATGAAGAAACAAATGAGCTATGCCGATAGTAAAAATATCCCGTTTGTTGCTATTGTTGGTGAAACTGAAATGAAGGAAAACAAAGTGATGTTGAAAGATATGAAAACCGGAGAACAAAATTTAACTTCGTTGGAAGAACTAAACATCCTCATGAAAAAATAAAAGAAAATTTCTTATATAAAAATCCCTGATTCTAAATGAGAGAGTCAGGGATTTATTTTTATTGTTGTCCAAACGAACCGCCGATAATATCTAAAAGTTCGTTGGTAATTGCCTGTTGTCGCGATTTGTTGTATTGAAGTGAGAGTTCTTGCAGTAAATCATCCGCATTGTCCGTCGCAATCTGCATTGCCATTACACGCGCGGCATGTTCCGATGCGGCAGAATCAAGTAAGGCGGTGTAAAGTCGCAATCGTATTACCTTGGGAATCAACCCTTGAATGATTGTATCTCTATCAGGTTCCACAATATAATTCAACTTCATTTTACTATCATCGTCTGTTATGGTAGAATTAAGTTCAATCGGTATTAAAGTTTCATCTACCAGTTCTTGTGAACTACGGCTTTTGAAGTGATGATAAACCAAAATCACTTTGTCTATTTGACCGTTAATATATAAATCCATAATTTGGTCGGCAAGTTCTTGCGCTTGTTTGTAGTTTGGTTTATCCGACATATCTTCGTAATTTCCCTGAGGCGTAAATTCCATTTTACGAGTCGCTTTATGAACCTTTTTACCGATTGGGAAAATTAAGATATTTTCTTGACCTAAATGTTTGTATTCATTAATGACAGCCGCCAAACGTTTCGCTACATTCGAGTTGAACGCTCCATTCAAACTTCCGTTGGATGAAAAAGCAACAATGGCTATGCGTTTCACTTCCCTGTTTTCAGCAAATACCGAAGTAATCTCTGTTTCAGCTCTCAAAAAATTATTGAGAATGCGCATCACGCTTTGATTATACGGATAAAAATTCTCAATATTCTTTTGGGCTTTACGCAATTTTGCCGACGATACCATTTTCATCGCCGAAGTAATTTTCTGCGTAGATTTTACCGACTGAATACGCGATTTTATTTCTTTTAATGAACCCATTTTTTGTTGTGGTTAATAAATAAAATGGTCGATTAATTGACAAATGTGAATTACAATTTATTGACCAATTTTCACGAAGCTGTTACCATTTGTACAACATCAGCAGCTACTTTTTCAATAATTCCCATCACTTTATCATCAATTACACCGCCTTTAATTACATTCAGCACATCTTCTTTATGAGTAAGTTCCAATGTGTTCAAAAATTCTTTTTCAAATTCTTTGACTTTTTCCACAGGTACTTTTGAAAGCAAGCCGTGCGTACCGCAATAAAGTACAGCCACTTGTTTTTCCACTTCCATCGGCTGATGAAGTTTTTGCACCAGCAGTTGGGCGTTTTTTTGTCCTTTATTGATAGTCATCGCGGTTACAGCATCCATATCGCTACCGAATTTGGTAAACGCTTCCAATTCACGGAATTGCGCTTGATCTATTTTCAGCGTACCCGCCACTTTTTTCATCGCCTTGATTTGCGCATTTCCTCCCACACGCGACACAGAAATACCTACGTTAATTGCCGGACGATTTCCTTGATTGAATAAATCCGTATCCAAGAAAATTTGCCCGTCAGTAATAGAAATTACATTTGTAGGAATATAAGCCGCAACGTCTCCTGCTTGTGTTTCGATAATCGGTAAAGCTGTAAGAGAACCGCCTCCTTTTACTTTTCCTTTTAAACTTTCAGGCAAATCGTTCATTTGTTCTGCCACTTCTTGTTGAGAAATGATGCGTGCCGCACGTTCCAATAAACGTGAATGCAAATAGAAAATATCACCCGGATATGCTTCACGTCCGGAAGGACGACGAAGAATAAGAGAAACTTCGCGATAAGCAACAGCTTGTTTTGATAAGTCATCATAAATTACCAACGCATTTCTTCCGGTATCACGAAAATATTCACCGATGGCGGCGCCCGCAAAAGGTGCATAATACTGCATAGCAGCCGGATCTGAAGCATTTGCCGCCACAACGATGGTATAATCCATCGCTCCGTGCTCTTTTAGTGTATTTACAATAGAAGCCACGGTAGAACCTTTTTGACCTATAGCCACATAAATACAATACACAGGGTCGCCTGCAGCGTAATTTGTGCGTTGATTGATGATTGTATCTACAGCAATACTCGATTTTCCTGTTTGGCGGTCGCCAATAATAAGTTCACGTTGTCCACGCCCGATAGGAATCATCGCATCAATTGCCTTTAGTCCTGTTTGAAGCGGCGTATTTACCGGCTGACGGAAAATAACTCCAGGAGCTTTACGCTCCAATGGCATTTCCACCATTTCTCCTCCAATTTTACCGCGTCCGTCCAAAGCCTCTCCCATAGGATTGATAACTCTACTAAGCATATCTTCACTTACCATAATGGATGCCACACGTTTGGTACGTTTCACGGTAAAACCCTCTTTAATCTCATCGGAAGGACCAAGAAGTACCGCTCCTACGTTATCTTCTTCCAAGTTCATCACAATGGCTTTTATACCGTTTTCGAATTCCAATAATTCATTTGCTTCGGCATTCCAAAGTCCGTAAATACGCACTACACCATCGCTTACTTGAAGAACCGTACCGGTTTCGTCAAATTTTACACTGGTATCAATCTTTTCGAGCTGCATCCGCAACACATCAGATACTTCGCTTACTTTTATACTGTTATTTGACATTGTATATGATTTTCAACCCGTCAAAGGCGGGCAATTTTTTATTTTTTACAATTTTACGATTGTAGTTTTTGAAAATATCTTTTATCACACTTTCAGAAAATAAATTCCGATTTCTTCCAAAAAAGATTTGCACTAACAAAAAGGAATAGATTTATTTAAACAATCCGCCTGTTACGTTCAATGTATTCGTTCTTTATTTTTGTCAACTGATTTTTCAAACTTGCATCCCAACGTACAAAATCCACTTCCATCAAAAAACCTCCAAGTATAGAAGGATCAACCACTTTTTCGAGCTCAATGGTTCCACTTATTTGTTTTTCAACTAATGCAACCAAACGTTCTTCCGTTGCTTTGTCCACTTCAATGGCTGTAGTCAATTTTCCGTAAAGAATATTTTTCTTTTTTCGATACAAATCAATGTATTTCAGCGCCATGGATTGTAATTCGCTTTCACGATTATTTTTGAGAACCAAATCCACAAAAGATTGAAAAACGGAACTAACTTTTCCGCCGGCGGCTGTAAGAATCAGTTTCTTTTTATCCGCAGCGGATATTACCGGATTATCAAGCGCTTCGTATAGCTTGTTTGTTGCCGAAAATGAACGCGCCAACGTTTTTGCTTCTTCATATACTTTGTCTTGCGACGAAGATTCCAAAGCAAAATCAAGCAAAGCTGTAGCGTATCGTACCGATATCAATCCTAAATTCATTTGTTTTTACGATTTTGGGATATTAATTTCGTCCAGCAAACGATCTATCATTTGCATCTGGTCTTTTTTCGTGTCTAAATTAGCTCGAAGCACTTTTTCTGCTACCTCCACCGAAAGTTTTGCCACTTCACGACGTACAGAACGGATAGCATCTTCTTTTTCAAGGGCAATTTGTTTTTTTGCAATTTCAATCTGATTTGCAGCTTCTGCANTTGCTTTTTCCTTGGCGTCCTGAATCATTTTATCACGAGTTTTTGCGGCTTCTGCAAGAACACTTACTTGTTCTTTTCTCGCATCCGCAATCAATTTGTCGCTTTCGGCTTTCACTTTCGCCAANTCGTCACGGGCTTGTTGAGCCATCAGCAATGATTCGTCAATATACGCTTTGCGTTCTTCCACCATTTTTACAATAATAGGAAAACCAAATTTAGCCAATATAAAAACGACTATGCCGAATGCCAACAGCATCCAAAATACCAGACCGAAATCAGGCGTTAAAAGTGACATAATATAAAAAGATTAAAGAATAAAACCACAAACTACTACAGCAAACAAAGCAACCCCTTCTACGAGGGCGGCGGCAATAATCATATTCATACGGATATCGCCTGCAGCTTCAGGTTGGCGTGCAATGCCTTCCATAGCGGCGCCACCAATTTTACCAATTCCTAATCCGGCTCCAATAGTTGCTAAACCTGCGCCTAAACCGGCTCCCATAGTACCTATGCCTGCATCTGCTGCTGCTTGTAACAAAGTTGATAGTAACATAATTTCTTATTTTTAAAAGTTAATTATTTTGTTTTCAAATAAAATCAATGTTGATGATGTGGTTCTACACGTGCCAAACCAATAAATACGGCGGATAACATTGTNAACACNTANGCTTGAATATAAGCNACCAATATTTCCACAATTCCGATAAATACGCTAAAAAGAACAGAAACCCCGCTCATTGTAGCATTCATTCCTGCTCCTAAACTCACNGTTACAAATACCAATGCTGTTAAACCCAACGCAATGGAGTGTCCTGCAAGTATATTTGCAAAAAGACGAATCATCAATGCGAAAGGTTTGGTAAATACGCCTACTAACTCTATTGCAGGCATAATTGGCGCCGGAACTTTCAACCACATAGGAACATCTGGCCAAAAAATTTCTTTAAAATATTCTTTTGTTCCCGAAACATTCACAATTATCAATGTCAGGAGAGCAAGCACCATAGTTACGGCAATATTACCGGTAACATTTGCTCCTCCGGGAAAAATGGGGATTAAACCCATTACNTTATTAATGAAAATAAAGAAAAATACCGTAAGCAAATAAGGCGCATATTTTTTATAATCTTTTCCTACACCGGGTTTTATTACCTCATCATTAATGTTCATTATAAACATTTCCATAAAACCTACAAAACCCTTCTTTGAACCGAGCGGGTCTTTTTTATACGCACGTACTACATACATTATTAAAAAAATCAACAACGCAGAATTAAATAACAATGCAAAAACGTTTTTGGTTATGGAAATATCAATAGGTCGAATTTCCGTACCGGAAGCATCTTTCTCTACAATTTTTCCTTTGTATTTACCTTCTTCAGCTATATAAAAACCATTATGTTCATTTTCGCCGTGATGGAATGCNGAAGACATAAATACATTGAATCCTTTTGTTTGACTGTATAAAATTATAGGAAGCGGAATNGTNATGTGATGATGATTAACGGTTGTAATATGCCATCCATAAGAATCCGCAAGGTGTTCCAAAATTAATTCTTTTACATTCAATTCGCCTGTTTTTTCTGTTTCCGGTTTATTTNCCGTATGNTNANCAACAGANGCNGGTTCTTCTCCAAAANCTATTGAAGTAGAAGAAATGAACAATAAAGTGATAAATATTTTATATAGAATCTTCATCCGATTTTGTTTTTTTTATCCATTTTTCCGCCGAGTAAAAAATGAATGTTTCGGTAAACATAAAAATAGCATAAAACACGATAAAAATAAGAGCAAATGGTTTTAAAGCGGTTTTATGTGTTATCCAATAAACTAATAAAAAGAGTAAACTTGCCAATATTTTTCCTACACGCAACATCAAATATAAATTTACCGTTTTTCTTGCTTCCATTGTTTTTACTTTGAAAACATTGAAAATGAGTATTAATCCCAATACAAAGAAAAAAATAGGAATTGCAGGATACCACGAAATCATATATTGAGGGAAAAATGTAGAAATTATATGCTTAATACCCAAACCGAAAATCAAGGTGACGGCAGTAAGAATTAAAATAAATTTATTTTTCTGTTTTTCCATTAATCCAATGTTTCTACCGCTACGGTAACATTATTATGACTCATTTCCATAAACCCGCCACTTATATTCAACTCCTTTGTTTGCCCACCCGTTTCGTATACTAATTTTCCTTTATTCAAAAATGAAATAATTGGAGCATGGTGGTCAAGTACGGTAAATGAACCTTTTGCTCCTGGTAACGTAACTAAACTTACTTCGCCGGAAAAATAAATTTGCTCGGGTGTTATAATTTCGAGTTTCATTATTATTTGCCTTTAGCTTGCTCCATCAATTTTTTACCTTTAGCAATCGCCTCATCAATAGTTCCCACACTTAAAAACGCCATTTCTGGATATTCATCTAATTCTCCGTCTAAAATCATCTTAAATCCACGAATGGTTTCTTCAATCGGCACCATCACTCCCGGTACTCCTGTAAACTGCGCTGCCATATAAAATGGTTGAGACAAGAAACGTTGCACTTTACGAGCGCGGTTTACCGTAGTTTTATCATCGTCTGATAGTTCTTCCATTCCTAAAATNGAGATNATATCNTGTAATTCTTTGTTACGCTGNAATATTTGTTTTACACGCTGGGCTGTATTGTAATGNTCTTCTCCAACNATNAGCGGATCCAAAATACGAGAAGTGGAATCAAGCGGATCTACCGCAGGATAAATACCTAACTCTGCAATTTTACGGCTTAAAACGGTAGTAGCGTCCAGGTGAGAAAAAGTTGTAGCCGGAGCCGGGTCGGTTAAGTCGTCTGCNGGAACATAAACCGCTTGAACTGAAGTGATTGATCCGTATTTTGTTGATGTAATTCGTTCTTGCATAATACCCATTTCAGTAGCAAGCGTCGGTTGATAACCCACTGCGGAAGGCATACGTCCCAAAAGCGCAGANACTTCGGATCCGGCTTGTGTAAAACGGAAAATATTATCGATAAAAAATAAAATGTCGCGTCCACCTTTTCCGCCACCATCACGAAACGATTCCGCAACGGTAAGTCCGGATAAAGCTACAGAAGAGCGCGCTCCGGGCGGTTCATTCATCTGACCGAAAACGAGTGTTGCTTGNCCGCAAATACTGAAAAACCATTATGCCCTTTAGCTACATTATTAATCAATTCCTGAATTAATACGGTTTTTCCCACGCCGGCGCCTCCAAAAAGCCCGATTTTACCTCCTTTTGCATAAGGTTCAATCAAGTCAATTACTTTAATTCCTGTAAATAGAACTTCAGTAACGGTAGAAAGATCTTCAAACTTAGGCGGCTCCCTGTGAATAGGATATGCGCCTTCACGGTCAAGGTCTTTCATTCCATCAATCGGATTACCTATAACATTCATTAAACGCCCTTTTACTTGATCGCCAACAGGCATGGTGATAGGATTTCCAAGCACTTTAGCTTTTAGTCCTCTGCGAAGACCGTCAGTAGAATCCATTGCTACGGTACGTACCGTGTTTTCACCGATGTGTTGTTGAATTTCNACAATCAATTCACGTCCGTCGCCACGATCAANGCTTAATGCATCGTGAATGGAAGGAAGTTTGTACTCAGTTTTTTCAGTTAAATCAAAATAAACGTCCACTACGGGACCAATGATTTGTGAGATACGTCCAACTAATTCAGGCATAATATTGGGAATTATTTTTTATCTTATTGATAATCAGCGGTAAGATAAGCAGTTATATTTATTGTATTTTTGTTTAATCGTTAAAATTAACGAACTACAAATGTATAATTTTTTTTAATTCACACAAAAAGATTTTTATTAAAAAAATGCTAATATAATGTTTTTGTGTTATCATTTATCACATTGTAAATTACGCTATTAATCCCATAAACTAAAAAATATTTTAATAAAAATTTTATTTTCCAAAAAAAATATATTTTCTTTGTAAAAAACAAATGACACTAAAAGGTATCATTTTTATGAACTTAAATAAAACAACAAAATATGCTTTACAGATTTTCAGTTTAATGGCATTAAATGAAAATAAGATGCACACAGCAATCGAATTGTCCGAACAATTGAAAATTCCATATCGCTATTTACGGAAATTATTAACAGAATTCAACAATAAGGGTTTTCTAAAAAGTACAAAAGGAAAAACAGGTGGTTTTTCCCTTTCCAAAAAAAATCATGAGATTTCTTTGTATGATATTGTGTACCTGACAGATGAAACTCATTTTAGCACAAGTTGTTTTTTTGGATTTAAGGAATGTCCTTTAATAAATGTGTGTTCAATGCATGATAAATGGACGAGTGTGAGAGAAATGTGGTTGGAAATATTGAAAGAAACAACACTGGAAGACATTAAGAATCAAAATATTAATGAAATTTTTCTAAAAAACAAACTTTTATCAATTTAATAATTTCATAGTTTATGGTCGATTCACAACTCGTCCTTTGGGGACAAACTGTAGCATATACGTGCTACGCCTTAGCCATTTTGGCATTAATGGGTTGGTTTGGTTATAAAATTACCAGGCAGAGCAACAGCGAGTATAAAGCGCCTAAAAAGCTGTTTTATACATTCGTTTCTATTTTAATTGTAGCGGGAGTCTCGCTGCATATTGTTACTTTCAATACTATTCCTTGGGCGCCGCTGGATTTGAACCGTGCCGAAATTACTCCGAACAAAGTTTTTGACATTTCGATGGCTAATCATCAGTTCAAACTTCCGTCCGAAAAATTGGTAATTAAACAAGGTGAGAAAGCCTTGTTCAAGGTTACTTCTGAAGACTTGACGTACGGTTTTGGAGTTTTTCGCCAGGATAATTCAATGGTATTTCAAATGCAGGTAGTACCGGGGCATATGAACGATATTCTTTGGAAATTTGAAAAACCCGGCGTTTACACCATTCGCTCCACGGAATATTCCGGACCAAAAGGAGATCAAATGATAGTAAAAGATGCCGTTGTGGTGGAATAATTATTAACCTTCTAAAAAAATACTGAAATGAAATTCATAGAAACTTTACTTGACGGAGAAGGCAAATTATTTAAGCCGTCCACACTTACACCTATGCAAAAACTACTTTTGCGTTTTGTGGTTGTTTCACTTGTGTATTATTTCTTTGCCGCATTTGAAGGAATGCTGATGCGTATGTATGCAGTGAGTCCTACATTTATGCCAAGCAATCAATATTATGCCATTCTTACGGCACATCCGTTGGTGGGAATTTTTGGTTCTACGTATTCTTTGGTTTTTGGAGCTTTTTTGTTTTTAGTTCCATTTTTAATGAAAAAACCTATTTGGAGCTATAAATTAGCCAATTGGACATTTATTTTAATCGCCGTTGGCACAATCACATTTTGGCTTGCCGGATTTTTCACTCATTATGCACCGCTTTACACACTTTATTGGCCTCTTCCTGCTGATTTTACTCAATTCAGCGCTTTGGGCGGAGCTGTTTTTATTCTTGGAATAGCTCTTGTGATGGTTGGAACGATGTTTTTTGTAATCAATATTTTTAAAACTATCACTTATACACCTGATGGTTGGGAAAAACAACCTTGTGGAAAATTACTCGGTTCTGCCTTGGGAGTAAGTGGTTTTTCTAACTTATTCAGAAAAAAAGAAAAAAGAAAAGAGCACCTTGTCTCTCTTCCCGTAGCTGCTATTGCTCGCGGAACAGTGGATGTTGCGTTAAATTCAGGAATAATTCTTTTTACCGGCGTATTGATACTTATATATATGGTAGCACATTTATTTGGTACAGATTTAAAACATTCAGCCATTGATGCATTGCTTTACAAAAATTGGTTTTGGTGGGGCTTGGATTTGGTTGCTGATGGTTTGGTACTGATTTTTGTAGCTGGAACGTGGTATTTGCTTGCTATGCTGATAACAGGTAAAAAACTGTTTATGGAAAATATTGCGCGTGCTGCTTTGTTGGTAGAATTAATTGTTTCTTGGACGGTTTGGTCGCACCATTTAATGTCAGACCAAGCACAGCCGGGAATTTTAAAAGTACTTTCAGGCGAAATGGTTACAGCGTTTGAATTAATCACGCAGGGATTAGCATTTTTTATTACACTAGTAACACTTTGGAGCGCTCGCCCTCTTAAAATGACCAATCCGTTAAAGTTCTTATTGGGTGGTTTAACCGGTTTTGCATTGGCAGTGCCAGCAGGTATTATGCAAGCAGATTTAGGATTAAACCGCATTTTGCACAACACACAATGGGTTGTAGGACCACACGTACACGTGGCGGTATTGGTAGGTTTAACTATGACACTTTATTCGGCAGTTTATACCTTATTCCCCATAGTTACAAATGGCGCAAATTTATACAGTCAGAAATTGGCAAATATTCATTTTTGGCTGCATTTGTTGGGAGGAATAGGAATGGGTGCATTTATGGGAATGGCCGGACTTAACGGGATGCTACGCAGAACCATATATTACGATGGAGAATTTAATATTTATATGATTTTGGCAGCTGTATGTGGTTTAATGTTGCTTACTGCCTTTATTGTGTTCTTCTTTAATATTGCTATGAGTTTAGGATTGAAAGGTGTATTGCAGATTTTCACACCGTCAAAATTAGACTACAAGCAGTTAGTACCGGAAGAAAAATAACGGAATTTTTCTCCATTATAAAAACAAAAAAAGGACGTTGAAAATTCAATGTCCTTTTTTATACTATTTTTCTACAATAAACTGTTGGGATCTAATCTATCTTTCTCAATATCAAGAAAATACTTGTAAGTTCCAACTTTTAATTCGGCGCAAGAATCATAATCACACACGATTATGCCTTTGGGATGCATCTGCAAAGCGCTTATGGGCCATATATGATTGATAGGTTCTTCCACAGCGTGATGCAATGCACGTGCTTTGCTGTGCCCGTTTACAATTATCAACACTTCTTTGGCATCTAGAATTGTAGCGACACCTACGGTTAAAGCAGTTTTTGGTACATTATTTACATCATTATCAAAAAAACGTGAATTGGCAATGATTGTATCGGTTGTGAGTGTTTTTTGACGAGTACGAGAATTAAATGACGACGTTGGCTCATTAAAGGCAATATGTCCGTCAGGACCAATTCCGCCTAAAAATAAATCAATTCCTCCTACTTCCTTTATTTTATCTTCGTATGTTTCACATTCTAAGTCCAAATCTTCGGCGTTCCCATTTAATATATGTGCATTTTCTTTTTCAATATCAATATGATTGAAAAAATTTTCCCACATAAATGTATAAAAACTTTGAGAATGACTTTGTGGAAGACCAACATATTCATCCATATTAAATGTTATCACATTCTTAAAAGAAATGACTCCTTTCTGGTATAATTTAATAAGATGTTTATATGTTCCAAGAGGTGAAGAACCTGTTGGTAAGCCCAATACGAAAGGGTTTTCCTGAGTTGGTTTTGCTGCAATAAGTTTAGATGCAATATAATTAGCAGTCCATTCTGAAACATTTACATAATCCGGCTGAATAATAAGTCTCATATTTTTATTTAATTTTAATTATATGGACAAAGTTAGATATTTTATTTAAAAATATAAAATAATTTGCTATGTTCTATCTGAGAAAAAATAAAAAATAAAATAAATTAAGAATTATTTTATTGAAAAATGAAAAAACCTTGTATATTTGTCATTTGTTTTTAATACGAAAAAGAACTCGAATACTTAAAATTACACACATTATCATTATGTCAATCAACAAAGCAATCTTAGTAGGGAACGTTGGAAGAGATCCTGAAGTTCGTTATCTGGAAAAAAACGTAGCTGTAGCAAATTTTACGTTGGCTACAACAGAAAGAGGTTATACAATGCAAAATGGCACACAAGTGCCTGACCGTACCGAATGGCACAACATTGTAGCTTGGCGCGGATTAGCAGAATTAGCAGAAAAACACATTAAAAAAGGTTCTCAACTATATGTAGAAGGGAAAATACAAACTCGTTCATGGGAAAAAGACGGCGTAAAACGCTATACTACAGAAATTTACGCGGAAACTATTCAATTATTGGGAAAACGTCCGGATTCTAACGAAACAACATCAACGCCTTCCGCAGCACAATCTTCTGCTACATCTACTCCAGCAGAGCCGATGGAAGAAGGCACTGATGATTTACCATTTTAATTTTTTATAATAATAATAATAAAATAACAAATCTCTCCTCAACCTAATGAGGGGAGATTTTGTTTTACTCTAAAAAGAGCAAGTTATTATTATTAAGTTTGATGAAATATTTTTTATTTTTATATCAATCTTCTTTATAATAGAAGTAAAAAATCTAACAGTCTAAAATCTGTATTCTAAAAATATAAAAAATGGCTTTAATAAAATCGGTAAGAGGATTTACTCCCGAAATAGGAAAAAATTGTTATTTGGCTGAAAATGCTACGGTAGTAGGTGATGTAGTGATGGGAGACGGTTGCAGCGTATGGTTTAACGCTGTTTTACGAGGCGACGTAAATTCTATACGTATTGGAAATAATGTAAATATCCAAGATGGTTCTGTTTTACATACGCTTTATGAAAAATCGGTAGTTGAAATTGGCGATTACGTTTCGGTAGGACACAATGTTACTATTCATGGAGCTAAAATAAATAATTATGCTTTGATAGGAATGGGAGCCACGCTGCTGGATTATGCTGAAGTAGGTGAAGGCGCTATCGTAGCAGCAGGATCGTTGGTTTTAAGTAATACTAAAATTCCTCCATATACNCTTTGGGNCGGAGTTCCCGCTAAATTTNTAAAAAATGTGGAACCGGAACAAACCAACGANATGAATCGAAAAATAGCGCATAATTATGCTATGTATGCCGGATGGTATGAGGAAAAATAATCCTTTTTTTTATCTTCTTAACCACAAAGCGTTTCGATTTTTTTTCGAAACGTTTTTTTTATTTTTGAAGAATTACTACTTTTATCGTCAAATTTTTAATTTTTGACCAATGATTATTACCGATTTATTAAAACAAGACTGGAAAAAAGATTTTCGGGCTCAAGGATTTTATAAAAGCTTAGCCGTTAAAATTCTAATGGGATTTTTAGGGCTTTACTTTGCCACGCTTTTCTTAATGCTCGGGATATTTTTAGGAGAAATTTTAGACGAAGTCAGTCCTACATTAAAGCCGCTGGAAGTTTTTAACGGCATTACATTGTATATTTTACTGGGGGGATTGCTTTTTCGGTTTTTTATGATGCAGCTAAACACGTTGAACCTGCAAACGTATCAATCTCTGCCCATAAAACGTTCCACGCTGGTAAATTTCATACTTTTGCGTCCGGTTTTCAGCTGGGCGAATTATCTTACTTTACTTATTGTTATTCCGTTTGCCATAAAAAGCGTTACCGCATATTATTCAGGAGCAATTGCTTTTCAGTTTGTAATCAACTTTATTTTGCTGATTTGGTTTAATACTTTATTTGCAGCATTTCTTAAACGAAAATTTGGTTCTTCGTTTATTGCATTAATCATATTTTTGGTAATAATTGCAATATTGGCAGCATGTGAATATTTTAAGGTTTTCTCTCTTTTTGAAGTTTCAAGAANGATTTTNAACGNATTAACACTTCANCCTGCGGGATTATTCATTACACTTNCNTGCNTATTAGCTGCATACGGAATTAATCTTTGGTTTTTNTCTCAAAATTATTATCCGGAGAAATTTAATGAAAAACTGAAGAAAAATGACTCCACGGTAACAAGACGATTCACTTTTTTAGAAAAATACGGAACCGTCGGAGAACTTATTTCTTTGCAAATGCGATTGATTTTCCGTCATAAACGCACAAAAGCTTTGGTATATATGTCAGCCTTTTTTCTATTGTACGGACTGATTTTTTATACAAATCCCGTTTATAAAGACAAACCCGGATGGCTGTTTTTTGGAGCAATTTTTACCACCGGAATNTTAATGATTATGTACGGGCAATGGATTATCAGTTGGGAAAGTTCGTATTTTGACAGCATTTTAACAAAAAACATACCCGTAAAAACCTATATGAGAGCCAATTACTATCTTTTATTGGCTTTTAATGCCATATCGTTTATTTTATCTACACCTTATTTTTTCTTTTTTGGAAAAATAATTCTGTATCTGCATCTGGCTGCATTTCTTTACAATACAGGCGTAAACATTTCGCTGTTCCTGTTTTTTAGTCCTTTTAATACCAAGCGGATTGACTTGAACGCCCGCAGTACATTTAACTATCAGGGAACAACGTATAAAAGTTTTCTGATAGTGCTTCCAATTTTGTTTTTACCNATGATTGTAATGGGTATTGCATCCGCCTTAGGACACACAAACATCGGGTTAATCATTATGGGAAGTTTAGGGCTCATCGGATTTTTATTCAGAGAAAAAATACTGGACTTAACCGTAAAACTCTTTAANAAACGAAAATACATTATGGCAGCAGGATTTAGAGAAACCGCTTAAATCGAGTTCCGAGTTTCTTTGTTTCAAGTTCAATTTTCTTAATTTCTAATTTTCTAAAATTCTTAAAATGATACTACTAAATAATCTTTCAAAACAATACAGCGGAAATACCGTATTAGATATCAACAGTTTAACTATTCAAAATGGAGAAAGTTTNGGGTTGGTTGGAAACAACGGCGCAGGAAAAACCACNATGTTCCGTTTGATTTTGGATTTAATTGAAGCCAACTCGGGCGAAGTTTTAATTGACAATCAATCTGTTGCGCGTCGCGATGATTGGAAAATATTCGTAGGTTCTTTTTTAGATGAGGGATTTTTAATTGATTTCCTCACTCCGGAAGAATATTTCAATTTTGTAGGAAAACTTTACAATAAATCGGAAGGAGATATTGCCCAGTTTTTAGATTCGATGAAGGATTTTTTTAACGAAGAAATTTTGGGCGGTAAAAAACTTATCCGTGATTTATCCAAAGGAAATCAGAAAAAAGTGGGTATTGCCGCCGCACTTCTCCCCGACCCTAAAATTTTGATTTTAGACGAACCTTTCACTGCGCTCGATCCTTCGTCGCAAATCCGTTTGAAACGACTTTTAAATGATTTGCAGGAAACAAAAGGAATGATGATGTTAATCTCGAGCCACGATTTAAATCACGTAACGGAAGTTTGCAAACGTATTGTAATTCTCGAAAAAGGATTGATTGTAAAAGATATTCAGCGAAGCGAAGACACATTGAAAGAATTGGAAAGTTATTTTGCTGTATAAATATTCCGCAAAACGAAATTGTCCCGATTTTAATATCTATTCTTAGTTCTGCATTGAATTAAATTCATCTTAAGAAACTCTTATCTTTTTAATATTAAGTTGAGAAATGAGAACGTTTTTCACAATACTGATGTTGACATGCCTGACGACTTTATCGGCTCAGAGACAAAGGTCAAAACCCGTTTTGCATGAAGTAAACAACAAAGAAATTGTTCAAAAAGTATATCCAACAGCATCTAAAGTAGAAAAAGCAAATGAATACTGGTTTAAAATTTTAGATGATAAAGGGAAAGTGATTGGTTTTGCAATGTCAAGTAATTCCTTTTGCAAAAATATAATCGGATATAGCAGCACAACCCCCGTATTAATTATTACCGACTTGAAATTTGTTATTAAAAAAGTTGCTTTGCTTTCTCACGAAGAAACGTTGGGATATGTATATAAACTTGAAAAGAACGGTTTTTTTGATCTTTGGAACGACAAAACATTAAAAGCCGCGAAAAAAGTGAGAATAGATGGTTACAGCGGAGCAACTTGTACGGCAAAAGCTGTGGAGAAAAACGTGGACTTTCTGTTAACCAACGGAACGCAAAAATTACCTAAAAAATAAGAGCTGGAAAATTTTCCGCCTCTTATTTTTACCAATTTATTTTAAATATTTTCTCCCTTGTCATTCCCGCTTTTATTTTTGCAGACAAATCAAAATGAGGTAATTCTTCCGTAAAAGTTCCTTTGATATTTTTTTTATCTTTCGTTGTAAAATCGCAATTAATGGTATAATTATCGTTTTGCAAGTTATAACTGACAGTGAAACTTCCTGAAACAATATATTTTATAACGTCTTTTGAAGCGTCTTCTTCAAAATAATAAACATAAGCTCCGGACGGAATTCCATCGCTCGATGAGTTTTCTTTAAACTCTTTTCCTTTCAAAAAAGTAAATGGTTTTATGTCTGTAATGGTATCTACCGCTGTATAAGTTCCCTCAGGTAAAAGCGTATCGGCAGAATTTGTAAAAACATCTTCCAAAATCAGATATTGTCCTGTTCCTGTTAATTGATTTAAACTATCTACGCCTAATTTATCCGTTAGTAAGTTCAGCGTCAATACATTATCCTGAATTTCATAATTACTGTAATAAGCGCCGTAAAATTGCGCAAAACCCCAAGTATATTGTGGATTTGTTTCGTACACATAAGGAGGCACAGGCGAATTTCCATTGCATGAAATCAAATAAATTCCAAAAATTCCGACTAATATTTTAAAATATAAATTTTTCATTTTAATCTAAATTCAACTGGTTTTTGGTAGAAATATATTTTACAGGATAAAGCGCGGCTAAAAATCCCATTATCAGCACAGTAACAAACACGAATAAAATATCGACAAAATTCACAACTACAGGATATGCGTTTACAACATAATCGCCTCCGGCTCCTAATTTTATAAAACCAAAATACTGCTGTAATAAAGAAGCAACTGTTCCAACAATAATACCGATGATGGCTCCTACCACCGAAATCATCCAACCTTCGAACAAAAAAATTCGTTTTATCAAGTTTTTTTGTGCGCCTAAATTACTTAACGTAATAATATCTTCTTTCTTATCAATAATTAACATCGAAAGCGAACCGATGATATTAAAAGTGGCTATCAGCAGAATAAAACAAAGAATCAGATAGGTTATCCATTTCTCTATTTTCATTATTTTGAAGAAACTTTCTTGTTGTTCGTAGCGATTTTGCACTTTAAATTTATTTCCCAACTGATTTTGAATTTCCTTTTTAACTTCATCAATTTTCACATTTGAAGCTACTTTGAGTTCCACATCTGAAACCGTATTTTTATCAAATTCAAATAGTTCGCGAGCTAAATTTAAATTTACCAACACGTATTTATCGTCGTATTGCGCTTGTTTTACCGAAAAAATTCCGGTAATATTCGCTGAAGTTTGATTAAAACTATTTTCGGGATTAAGAATATTGATGCGTTCCGTGCGTTTTGGAGCGTAAATAAAAAGCGGATCAATATAATGCGCATTTACACCCAATGTAGACGCAACACCCAAACCCAACACGGCTCTATTGATATCATCGTTCGTGTTCAAAACAAATTCACCGTCATACATAATACTGTCAATTTGAGTCATCTTGCTGAAATTATCACTTACGCCTTTAATTGTTGCCGGCATTTGTTTATCACGAAAACGCAAAAGTGCATTTTCTTCAATCACTTCAGTATAAACCGCAATGGATTTGTTTTTTTTAATCTGCTCAAATTCCGAAGTATTTGTTTCAAAAGTTTTTCCTTGCACCAAACTTATTTTTAAATCGGGGTCAAAGGTTGAAAACATTCCTCCAATCAATGATTCAAAACCGTTAAACACAGATAACACACATACAAGAGCTGCAGTTCCTACGCAAACGCCTGCAGCAGAAATTCCTGAAATCCAATTAATTGCATTGTGCGATTTTTTGGAAAACAGATACCGTTTTGCTATCCAAAACGGAAATTTCCATTTGTCCTGTTGATATGTTTCCGGAGTTTTGTCCACTAATCTTTGTAATTTTCCATTCCGTAATCGTAATCTTCGGGATGTGTCGGCGATTTTTTGAGCAATTCATCAATATTTTCCAAATAATCCAAACTTTCATCTAAATGAAAATGAAGTTCGGGAATAATGCGGAGTTGATTTCGTACTCGTTTTCCCAAATCAAAACGGATGGATTTTGTGTCGGCTTCCACCGCCTTCATTACTTCCGCTTTTTTATCTTGCGGAAAAACGCTTAAATAAGCACGCGCGATTCCCAAATCGGGACTGATTTTCACTCCCGTTACCGAAATAAGAATGCCTTGAAGTTTTTTAGCATAAAGCAAAAAAATCTCTCCAAGTTCTTTTTCGAGCATTCTCGCTATTTTTTGTTGTCTTGTTGTTTCCATAAACCCCTCCTAACCTCCCCGCAAGGGAGGAAATTTAATCTATTTTATACTTCTAATTTTTCACTAAATATCTTTCTTTCAGATATTTTATCCAATTTATTTGAGTTTTATCTTCATTGAATATACTTTCCATTGTTGCAAATAACTCTTCATAAGTAATTGGAATAAATGTCTCTTTTCCCTTTTGCGTTAGAAATGTTAGATATTCAGGTATTCTCTTGCTGAAATGTTCATTTCCATTAGGATACAAATATATATTATAATAATGTTTAATTTTTCCTTGTTTTACTTGTGATGCTCCTAAAATATGGCTTTTCCAAATTTGTCGATACTCATCCTTACTTAATTTATCTGTTATAAGTTCATCTATATTATTTGTTTTATAATATCCCGAAAATTCACTTACTTTTTGATATGGTTTTTCGCTGTTTTCAAAAATATTATTTCTTTCCTCTTCTCTTATCAGAAAACTTAACTCGGTAAATTCCACCTCCACACCAACAACACCTTTTTCTTCATCTTTATTTATAAAATCTATTCTCACATCCAAAGATTTATTATCGGGTAAATAACTGTCTTTTATAGTTTTATCATGATTTTTCTCAATAATAATTTTTTCAATGGTTTTTAGAGGAGAAGCAAAAATAAATTTATTGAGCAAATTTTTTGTTTTCTCCAAATCTTCCCTCATCGGCACAAAAATATTCAATGGAATGTGTTCGCTGCGAAGCATATTTCCATCGCGCATAGCATTAAACCCGCCAATTTCGCTTTCGATACATTGTAAAATTGTTTTTCTATAGGCTTCGCAATAAATTTTTCCGGCTTGAGCATCGTTTTTTGATAAAAAATGGGGAAGACATACAAGTTTGGTATTCGCAAACAGACTGTTTTTGTTTGTTACTTCCATTGGAATACAGCCATCGTCTATAATTTTCAGCGCATTCTTTTTAAATTCGGACTGATGTACTTTTGCTCTATATTTGAATAATACCGCCATAGTACAAACTACAAAAAATTTTATATTTTCCACTCAAAACCGTCTTTGGTATCTTTTATTTCAAAACCAAGCGCGGTAAGTTCATTGCGAATTTTATCCGAAGTTGCCCAATCTTTATTCTTTTTTGCTTCCAAACGAATGCTCAACAGCAAATCTACCGCTTTTTTGTACGCTTCATTGCTAGCACTGTTTTGTTCTTCTGTTTGCAACCCGAGAATATCTTCCAAATAAAGTTTGAAAACCGATTTTAGTTCTTCCAAATCCTCTGTTGAAAGCGTTTCCTTACCATCGTGAACAAGATTTATAACCCGCAGTGAATCAAATAAATGTGAGATTACAATCGGCGTATTCAAATCATCGTTCATTGCATTTTCACATTGCTGACGAATATCTCCAATTTCGCCTGTTGATTTTTTACTTGCGGATAATTTTTGCAAACGTGCATATCCTTCCATCAAACGTTCCAAGCCCTTTTCGGATGCTTCCAATGCTTCGCTGCTGAAATCTACCGTACTTCTGTAATGCGCCTGCAAAATAAAGAAACGAATGGTCATTGGAGAGAACGGCTTTGTCAGCAACGGATGATTTCCCGTAAAAAACTGTTCCAACGTGATAAAATTTCCCAATGATTTTCCCATTTTTTGTCCGCCAATGGTAATCATATTATTGTGCATCCAATATTTTACGGTATTTTTCCCTAATCCGGCTTGATTTTGAGCAATTTCGCATTCGTGATGTGGAAACATCAAATCCATTCCGCCTCCGTGAATATCAAATTCTTCGCCCAAATACTTTGTTCCCATTGCAGAACATTCCATATGCCAACCGGGAAAACCTACGCTCCAAGGAGCTTTCCAACGCATGATGTGTTCAGGAGCTGCTTTTTTCCACAGCGCAAAATCTACACTACGGTGTTTTTCACTTTGCCCGTCAAGTTCGCGGGTGGTTTCAAGCATTTCATCAATGTTTCGTCCTGAAAGTTTCCCATAATGGTATTTTTTATTATACTTTTCAACATCAAAATACACAGAACCTTCACTCTCATAAGCAAATCCGGCATTCAAAATTTTCTGCACAAAATCAATCTGCTCCATAATGTGCCCGGATGCTTGAGGTTCAATGCTTGGCGGAAGCACATTTAATGCGTCCATTGCTTTATGGTAGCGATTTATATAATATTGTACCACTTCCATTGGCTCTAATTCATCCAAACGGGCTTTTTTTGCTACTTTATCCTCGCCTTCATCGGCGTCGTTTTCAAGATGACCGACATCGGTAATATTACGTACGTAACGCACTTTGTAACCCAATTTTTGTAAATACCTGAACAAGATGTCAAACGTAATAGCGGGACGCGCGTGCCCCAAATGAGGATCGCCATAAACAGTTGGTCCACACACATACATACCTACGTTAGGCATGTGAAGCGGAATAAATTGTTCTTTTTTACGAGAAAGTGTGTTGTATATGTAAAGTGGATGTATCATATAAGTATTCTTCGTGGTTTTAAAAAAATTTTTGACAGATTCCTATTATTAATACAATTATAAATATCAGAAAAATAGCATAGATATTATTTATAAATTCATTTTTACGATTAAACAATTCCTCATCGGGAGTTTTTGGATTTTTTATGCCATTAAGTAGTTCCATATAGCTTGTTTTGATATTTTTAAAATATCTTAAATAAACAAATCTAATAGCAACACCAAAATAGAGTATTAACAAACTTCTTAATACAAAATCAATCATATATTATTAATAAAATCTATAATCATTTTAGTCCTCTTATATCCTTCAGATATTCGTATGCTTCATTCACAGCTCGGAATTTTTCCGTTGCTTTACGTTTTACATCTTCACCAAGATTTTGAACTTTATCCGGATGATATTTCATTGCCATACTCCGATATGCTTTTTTAATCTCATCATTGGTCGCATCCGGTTTTATTTCCAGCGCATCGTAAGCCCAATTTGTATCTCGCTGTTTATTATAAGGCGCCTGCAACGATTGCAAATCCAAACTACTTACACCTAATCCCCAAGCAATTCGTTGAATTACAGTTAATTCCTGTTGATTAATATTCCCATCGGCATAAGCAATATCAAGCAATAAATGAACCAGTTCCAACTTGGAAGAATAATTCATATACATATTAATTTGCCTTGCCATTTCGGTTTCGTTGATGTTTTGTTGCAAAAGTCCTTTCAAAATCTGCAATGCTTCCAAAGCGCCTTCTTCATCAAAATTGTTTGTCAAGAAACGCTTCGCAACGTCTAATTCTGTTTTTTTTACACTTCCATCCGCTTTCATCACGCACGCGATGAGCACTAAAAGCGACATTTTGAAGTCACCTTCCTGTGTATTTTGATGCGGCTGCCCGTTGGTAAATATTTCAACAGAACTTCCTGAAACAGCATCGGCAAAAGAACCTAATCCAAACCCAATCAAGGCGCCGATAGGACCGCCGAGTACAAATCCTAATCCTCCTCCAATCCATTTTGCAAAACCAGCCATAAAAAGTATAAATAGAAATAATCAGCAAAGATACAAATTTTAGTCTGCACTTATATAGATTTTAGCACATTGTTTTGTCATTTTGATTATAAACAATAAAATCGGATTAAACATAAAAAACAATTTAAATGCTTAATCTTAAGTGTTATATTTTTACTATAATAAACACAAATAATTATCCTAAGAATATTCAAAAAATATATTTTTTATAAACTTTTCAAATATAAAAAATAAAATTATTTCCAATAAAATAATATAATAAGCTGATTATAAATAATATAATTTTTAGAAAAATAAAAAAGTTTTCCAAAAATAAAATATTTATTGTCTATTTAAAAACAAAAGTATACCTTTGTTGCAAATAACTGGTTTGAATTTCCGCTTTCTGCGAAAAATCAATTAAAAGGGAATGCTGTGAAAATCAGCAACAGTTCCCGCTGCTGTGAGCTCTATTATATGTGCTGAGCAAAATACCTTTGCCACTGTTCGTTTATTGATGAATGGGAAGGCGCTCAAACACAAGAGTAAGTCAGAAGACCTGCCCGTTATTATCGCTTTTTGATGTCTTTCGGGTAAAAAGACAACGGGAAAACATATAGAAAATCTTCATCTTATCTCATTTCTTTTTTTAGATTAAGATTGTTGTTACTATATTGTAATCTACACTTTATACCCGTTTTCAACAATTAAATTTACCAATAAACAAAAACAAATAAATTCTTAATATATGGGGAATAAAGATATCTACATCGTGAAAAGAGATGGAAAGCACGTTCCATTTTCTATCGAAAAAATTAAAAGCGCCATCGCAAAAGCTTTTTTGTCTATAGGAACATTTGCAACAGAAGATGACTTTGTTGCTATTTTATCTCGCGTGCACATTTCAAATGGAATGACAGTGGAAGAAATTCAAAATCAGGTAGAAGTGGCATTGATGGCTGAAAAGTATTTTGCCGTTGCAAAGTCGTATTTGATTTACAGGCAGAAACATATGGAAACACGTACTATAAGAGATGAAATGAATTTTATGATGGATTATTGCGACGCCCAAAATGCTGCTACAGGAAGTAAATTTGACTCAAACGCCAATGTTGAAAAGAAAAACATTGCCACCCTTATTGGAGAAATACCTAAAAAGAACTTTATCAATTTAAATCGCAAATTAATCACCGACCGTATAAAAGAGCTGTATGGGAAAGAATATGCCGATAAATATATTAGTATGTTGCAAGAACATTTCATTTATAAAAATGACGAAACCAGCCTTGCTAATTACTGCGCAAGTATTACAATGTATCCTTGGTTACTCAACGGAACGTTAACCGTAGGCGGAAATTCCACACCTCCAACCAATTTGAAATCTTTCTGCGGCGGTTTTATTAATATGGTTTTCATTGTTTCCAGCATGCTAAGCGGAGCATGCGCAACACCTGAATTCTTAATGTATATGGATTATTTTATCCGTAAAGAGTACGGCGATGATTATTACACCTTTGCCAAAGAAGTTGTAGACTTATCAAAACGCAGACGAACACTGGAAAAAGTTATTTCTGATTATTTTGAGCAAATTGTATATTCAATTAATCAACCGACCGGAGCACGAAATTTCCAAGCCGTTTTTTGGAACATAGCGTATTATGATAAACCTTATTTCGAAAGCCTTTTTGGCGAATTTGTATTCCCTGATGGAACACGTCCTGTATGGGAATCATTAAGTTGGCTGCAAAAATATTTTATGAAATGGTTCAATCATGAGCGAACGAAAACAGTTCTTACATTCCCCGTAGAAACAATGGCGCTACTCACCAACAACAAAGATGTTATTGATGAGGAATATGGCGATTTTACAGCCGAAATGTATGCTGAAGGTCATTCGTTTTTTACTTATATGAGCGACAATGCCGACTCACTTTCAAGCTGTTGTCGTCTGCGCAACGAGATTCAGGACAACGGATTTAGTTACACTCTGGGAGCTGGAGGAGTTTCTACAGGGTCAAAAAGTGTATTAACCATCAATTTAAACCGTTGCATTCAATTTGCAAAACGAACGGAACAAAATTATCTGACATTCCTCGAAAGCATTGTTGATTTAACGCATAAAGTACAGGTTGCTTATAATGAAAATCTTAAATCCTTACAACAAAAAGGAATGTTGCCACTGTTTGATGCCGGTTATATTAATTTAAGCCGACAATACTTAACCATCGGCGTTAACGGTTTAGTGGAAGCTGCCGAATTTCTCGGAATAGAAATAAACGATAACCTTGAATATGTTTCTTTTGTACAAGATGTATTGGGGCTTATCGAGAAATACAACAAAAAATATCGCTCCAAGGATTTGATGTTTAATTGCGAAATGATTCCGGCTGAAAATGTAGGAGTAAAACACGCCAAATGGGACAAAGAAGACGGTTATTTTGTTTCCCGTGATTGTTATAATAGCTATTTTTATTGTGTTGAAGACGCCTCTCTGAATGTTATTGATAAATTTCGTTTGCACGGGCGAAAATATATTGAGCGATTGACAGGAGGTTCCGCGCTTCATATGAATTTGGAAGAGCATCTTTCTAAATCTCAATATCGTCAGTTGTTACGCGTTGCGGCTGTTGAAGGGTGTAATTATTTTACATTCAATATTCCAAATACAATTTGTAACGATTGTAGTTGCATAGACAAACGTTATCTTAAACAATGCCCAAAATGCGGCTCTCAAAATGTGGATTATCTTACGCGCATTATCGGTTATATGAAACGTGTAAGCAATTTTTCAGCGCCAAGACAAATAGAAGCAACTAAAAGATTTTATGGTAATCTAAATTATTCGCAGGAAAACGAGAAAAAAAGTGTGGTATGTTAAAATACATCGATTACGATATTGTTTTTCAGGAAATACCGGACGAAGTAACATTAGCTATCAATCTCACAAATTGTCCGCATAGATGCATTGGTTGCCACAGCTCTCATTTATGTAGCGATATTGGAGAAGTTTTAGAAGAAAAAAACCTTTCACAATTACTTCAGAAATATTCGGATGCCATTACTTGTGTTTGTTTTATGGGTGGAGACAGCGACCCCAAGGAAGTGTGCCGATTGTCAAATTTCGTGCTTCGTTCAACCGATAAAAAGATAAAAACTGCTTGGTATTCAGGATTTAACAAATTAAACGATCCAACCTATGCCGATAGTTTTAACTACATTAAACTTGGAGAATATATGGAAAAATACGGGGGATTAAATAAAACAACCACCAATCAACGATTATATAAAATCGAAAACGGAGAAATGATTGATATTACAGTTAATATGCAGGAATAAATAGATTTTTCAAAAAACAGATGAGTTAAAAATGTTTTTGTTTTTCAAAACAACCGGATATTAATTAAATTATTATTACCTTTGCATCAGAAATTTTGGTTTGATTTTTTGCATTCTGCGAAAATCAATTAAAAGGGAATCAGGTGAAACTCCTGAACAGTCCCGCTGCTGTAAACTCCTAAATTTCAACGTATTGAACAATACTTTTGCCACTGTAAAAAACGGGAAGGCGTTCAATAACGGGAGTAAGTCAGAAGACCTGCCAAAATAATTTTTAGTTTCGAGCTTTCGAGGACAAAGCTAAAAACCAATACTGCACAAGCTTATCAAATGTGCCTGTTGATTTTTCTTTTTCTTGCAAGCTATTTGTAAATTTTCAAATAGTGTTGTATGTATTTTAAATCGTTTTGGCGTTTTTATTTGATTTTTATATCGCTGATATTCGGCAGTATAAATAGTTATTCTCAAAAAAATGAATCGGAAAAAATTAAAACCGATTCGTTGAGGGAAGTAACTGTTATTGAAAATAAAAAATCGAATGAAATCCGTTCCACTTCTCCGTTGCAAATTTTATCGAGCAAAACGCTAAGCCAACTTAACGCACTACAAGTTTCGGACGCTGTAAAATATTTTTCAGGTGTAACTGTAAAAGATTATGGAGGAATTGGAGGACTGAAAACAGTTTCTGTCAGGAGCTTGGGGGCAAATCACACTTCTATTGCATACGATGGAATTACGTTGTCGGATATGCAAACTGGTCAAATTGACATAGGACGCTTTTCATTGGAAAATGTAGATATGTTGACATTAAATAACGGACAAAGCGATAATATTTTTCAACCGGCAAGGTCATTTTCATCAGCATCATCCATTAACATCAAAACCCTGAAACCTACATTTGAGAAAGACGAAAAAACAAACGGAAATTTTTCGTTTAAAACAGGTTCGTTAGGTTTGATTAATCCTTCGTTTTATATTCATCAGAAATTCAATAAAAAACTAACATCCTTATTTAGTGGAGAATATCTTTACGCTGATGGAAAATATCCTTACACACTTTATTATGGTTCATCAGCAGCGGACAGTAGCTCTTTGGAAAAAAGAAAAAATACAGATGTGCATAATTTCCGATTGGAAAGCACGCTTTATGCTCAATTCGATGAAAAAAGCGACGGATATTTTAAAGCGTATTATTACAGTTCGGAGCGCGGACTTCCCGGAGCCACTATTTACTACAATACCGAAAACTTTTCTTCACAACGGATTTGGGACAATACTTTTTTCACTCAAGCGCATTTTCAACGAAGTTTTTCTTCTAAATGGGAAATACAAGCCAACGCAAAATACAATCGAGGGCATTTGAGATACATTGATCCGACCACGCTCAACTCCTCGGGAGAAACTGAAAACAACTATACTCAACAAGAATTATACGGGTCATTTTCTTCCATTTACCGCGTATTGGAACATTTATCATTTTCCGCCTCCACCGACGCGTTTATTAATTCACTTGATGCTGATATTGTTGATTTTTCTTACCCCACACGCTTTACATCACTAACGGTTTTAGCAGGGAAATATGTAAAAAATCGTTTTCTCGCCACCTCAAGCATTCTCTATACACTCACAAACGAGAAAGTTAAGTGGGGGAATCCGGCTCAAAATCAACAAAAGATTTCTCCTTACGCAAGTTTTTCCGTCCAGCCTTTTTCAAAAATTGATCTCAGAATAAGAGCATTTTATAAAAACATCTTTCGGTTGCCAACTTTTAACGATTTGTATTATTCCCGCATCGGAAACCGTGACTTATTGCCTGAAAGTGCCAATCAATTTGACGCAGGAGCGACTTTTTTGAAAGAAACTTCCAAATGGATAAAATATTTTTCTTTTACAGGAGATGTTTATCATAATAATGTAAAAAATAAAATAGTGGCTTATCCTACAAAAAATATTTTTCAATGGACAATGCTTAACTATGGTAAAGTAAACATAAACGGTTTAGACATTTCTACCGAAACCGCATTGGAATTAAACAAACACATCAACCTGATTTTAGGATATTCACACAGCTACCAACGCGCTTTGAATGTAACCAATCCGGAAAATCGTGATTACAATCATCAAATTCCTTATACTCCGCGCGTATCAGGTTCAGGAAGAGCGAGTTTGGAAACAGCATGGTTCAGTGTGAATTATTCAATGCTTTGGTCTGGTCATAGATACGCTGTAAACCAGAATTATACCGAAAATCGCGTAGAAGGTTACACCGATCATAATATTTCCATATCGAAAAACATAAAAACGACATTTGGAGTTATTGGAGGAAATTTTGAAATACTGAATTTAATGAACAAGAATTACGAGGTAGTTCGGTTTTTCCCAATGCCGGGAAGAACTTTCAGGGCAAATATTTCTCTAAAATTTTAATATACAATAATGAAAATCAAACATATATATATATTGATATTAGTGGTTTTATTCTATTCCTGTAATGACATGCAAGATGTGCCAAGAGAAACTTCATCGGTAAAAAATAAAACCACAACAGGTCTTTTGGTACTTTCTGAAGGATTATTTAATATGAATAACAGTACGCTGGCTCTATATGATTTCACTAACGGAAAGCTCACATCAGATTATTTTTCGCAAAAAAATCAACGTGGTTTAGGCGACACTGCAAACGATATGCTTCTGTATGGAAACAAAATTTATATCGCAGTGAATGTTTCGAGCCAGATTGAAGTGATTGACGCAAATACCGGCATATCATTGAAAAGAATTCCGCTTTTTAATGAAAATAACGTTGCCCGCCAACCTCGATATTTGGTTTCTTTCGGCAAAAACGTGTATGTTACAACTTTCGATGGATATGTAAGCCGCATTGATACAGCCTCACTTACAATAACAGATTACGTAAAATGCGGGAAAAATCCCGAAGGACTTTGTATCGCAAATAATAAAATTTATGTGGCTAATTCCGGAGGTTTGGATTTTCCAATGTATGACAATACCGTTTCGGTGATTGATATTTCCACTTTTAAGGAAATAAAAAAAATAGAAGTTGGAAAAAATCCGTATAAAATTTTTGCCGATAGTCAAGAAGATGTTTACGTATGTACAAGGGGTAATTACGGTTCCGAACCATATCATTTTATAAAAATTGACACGGAAATAGACAAAGTAATGCAGGAATTTGAAGGATTAAACGTCTTGAATTTCACTATTTTCAACGATATCGCTTACTTATACAGTTTTGACTTTAATAAAAATGAATATTGGATTAAAACATTTGATTGTCTGACGGAAAAAATTGTAAACGAGAACTTTATCAAAGATAAAAATCAATTGAAAACTCCATATTCAATTCAAGTAAATCCGTACGATGGTGATGTTTATGTTACAGACGCTATTGATTATATGAGTTGGGGAGATATAGTATGCTTTGACAAAGACGGAAATTTCAAATTCAGTTTGAAAGAAATCGGATTAAACCCGAATAAAATAATATTTATTAAATGATACAGGTTTAAATAAATCATAAACAATTAAAATATGAAAACAAAATTTACTTTTTTACTCGCTTTAGTTTCCCTATGCAATGCGCTTTCAGCACAAAATTCAGATAAAATAACAAAAGTTTTAGAGTATAAACCTGCACCCGGGCAGCACATTAATCGCATTTATCCTACTCCGGATATGTCTACAACTCCGGA
The DNA here is from genome assembly GCA_900498215.1 of uncultured Paludibacter sp. Taxonomy (GTDB): domain Bacteria; phylum Bacteroidota; class Bacteroidia; order Bacteroidales; family Paludibacteraceae; genus UPXZ01. The sequence continues at coordinate 1,662,178 of LR026962.1, forward strand.
GAACGCATTGATTTTTGCTGAAAATCGTCTGAAAGGAAATGCGGGAGCGGTTGGCTTGGGCGCTTTTGGAGGATATGTCATTGTTGGTTTTGACCATTCTATTGTAAACGTAAAAGGCGAATACGACTTCAAAGCATTGGGTAACGCGTTTGCCAACGGAGCCGAGCCGGGAATTGTAATGGTTTGTCAGGATTTAAACAAAAATGGTAAACCTGATGCAGAAGAACCCTGGTATGAACTTGCCGGAAGCGAATATTTCAAATCCGAGACAATTAAAAATTATGAAATCACGTATTATCGCCCTAATCCTGACGGACAAAAGTCAAACATAAAATGGACTGATAACCATGGCGGTGAAGGAACTGTAACACATATTTCTTTTGCTTCGCAATCAACAATGTATCCGCTTTGGATTAGTGAAAATACCCTTGTTTTTAAAGGCACAAAATTGAAAAATACCGTGTATAACGATGGAGTTTTTAAACTTCCTTCCTTTGATTGGGGATACGTTGATAATAATCCAAACACAGATCCTATTGAAAAAAACGGTTTTAAAATAGATTGGGCGGTTGACGCAGACGGCAATGCGGTAAATTTAGATTACATTGATTTTATCAAAGTATACACTGCCCAAACACAAGAGGCGGGCATATTAGGTGAAACGTCTACTGATTTTGCGGGAATTATTGATTTACACCCGGACGCTACAGCCACTTCGGTGAAAAACATCAACAAAAAAGAAGTGGAATTATATATTTCAAATGGTAATTTACAGGTAAAAAATTTAGATTTAATTAAAGAAATTACAATATTAAATTTGAATGGAAGTATTCTAATTCAGGGGATAAATACTCAATCCGTCAATATCGAACGGATTCAAAATGGAATTTACATTGTGAAAATTAAAGACGGCAACAATGAAGTTTATACCCAAAAAATTATTAAAAAATAGACTAATGAATAATCCCAATTTCACTTTGTTTTTTATTTGTTTTTTACTCTTGGGAAGCAAAATAAAAGCGCAAGAAAATGTTCGAATTGCTACTTTTGAAAACCTGACACTTGAACCCGAAAGCCGTTGGTGGGGTGATAATACAAGCAGTAATTATCAGTCCACGTTTCAAAGTGGGGCTTATATTTTCACAAATACACTTGTTGAAGATTATATGACTTGGGGCGGATTTGCTTATTCCAATTTTACGTCAACCGCATTCGAATCTTCAGAATTTTTAGAACATCAATTCCATTCAGCGGTAGGAAACGGAGTAGATAGCTCTAAAATTTATGCTGTAGTTTATCCTTTTGGAGCAAAAACACAGGTTTCAACTTCTGATAAGCCCGATGGCGATACTATTTCCGGATTCTATATTACTAACAACGCTTGGGTAAAATATTGTTCCGAAAACGGCACAGGAATGAGTTCTACGGATGATTCCACAGGAAAAGAGCCATTTAAACACGGAGATTGGTACAAAATAACGGCTACGGGCAGCAATGGAAAAACCGCTGACTTTTATTTAGCCGATTATCGTTCAGAAAATCCGGAAGATTTTTACACATTAGATACGTGGCAATGGTTTGACTTAAGACCGCTTGGAAAAGTAAAGTACGTACGCTTTAAAGCCGACGGAACGCGCAAAAACAGTTCCGGTTCTACCATTCCATTTTATTTTTGTATGGACAACTTTGGAGGCGAAAGAAAGATAGAAAATTCTACTACGCAAACCATTAACATAACTGAAAGTTCTATTATAGATTTGGAAAAGATATTCCCCGCACAAACAGGAAGCGAAACTGCCACATATCAAATTACAGATATGCCAAACGCTGATATAATAACCGCTATTATTAACAATTCCACATTAACTTTAAATGGATTTAAAGACGGCAACACTTTTATTGTAATTTCAAAAACAGTAAAAGGAAAAACAGTTTTTTCAAAGATACCTCTTGTTGTAAATTCTACTACTAACGTCAAAATAAATCAAATTCCGGAGATAAAAATAACTCCAAACCCTGCTACGAGCTATATAAGTTTGAATTCAGACGGCATTTTAAATATTTATTCACCTAGCGGAATGAAAATATATGAAAATGCAAATTACATAAATGGAACTCAAATCAACGTATCCAATTGGGATAAAGGAGTTTATTTTATCAAAACAAAAAGACAAACAGTCAAATTTATCAAACAATAATAAAACAATTAAAAATTATCAACTTATGAAAAAGAATTTATTTTATTTCGCTTTATTTATTTCATTCGTATTCGTGTCTTGTGAAAAAGAAGATATCACAACAACTTTAAATCTTGAATCGAAACTTGCCCAATCCGAAACAGAATGGACAGGCGATACATCAGGAACTTTAAATGCAACTACAGGAGAATATTTCAATCAATTTACGGATGGTTTTTTTATTTTCGACAATTACTATAATCCTGCGTGGGAATCGTGGAGTGGATTTGCATATACCAACAAAAGCGATGTCACAACTACCGGTTATAAGAATAATAGCGCTATTACAGGCAAAGCTGCGACAGGAAAGGTGTATGTTACAGCTAATATTAATATTTACTCTCCGGCTAAAATATCTTTTAACTATGGTAATAGTTTTATTATTAAAGGAATGTATGTAACAAACAGCACTTACGCTTATCTTTCAATGAAAAATGGCGATAGTTTTGCAAAAAAATTCACCGATGGCGATTGGTTTAAGCTGGAAATTATAGGAACGAGTGAAACAGGACAACAAACCACACCTATTGAAGTGTATCTGGCTGATTTTCGGGACGGAAAAACGGAGATGCTTAATACTTGGAAATGGATTGACACACAAAAATTGGGAAAAATAAAAAGTATCTCCTTCAGTCTTTCATCCTCAGACAATGGTCAATACGGAATGAATACACCCTCGTACTTCTGCTTGGACGGTATTCAAGCCATTGAAGGCGCAAAATAACATAAATCTAATTAATATAAAGAGTCTGAATAACTTTTTGTCAAATGTTTTTGCATATCTAAATCTAAAATAAACTTTTATTTTTGGGGTAAAAAGTTAACCCTATTACATTTGAACATAACCAATAGTTTGTTTTTCAGGCTATTGGTTTATCTTTATTTACTAAAGATTTTGAGATAAATAATAATAATGTTTCTATTAAATTCTTGGTATAAGATAAGACCACTTGGATATGTTCATTCCCCAGATTTTACAAGTACCTTGATACTTTACATCGGCATAATCTTCAATAGCAAATTCCGCTAACAGATGAGTCTGTTTCTTCTTATGTATATCTATCATCGCATCAATACAAGGAGAACCGTGTTTAAGAAACGGCTTAAATTTTAAATAAGCATCTCTACTAAGCAACATACAAACCGGTTGGATATAAATATATTTAAACGATTTTGGGAGATATTTACCTATCCAAGAAATTTCCCAGTTTTGCATACCTAAAGCATTTACCATTCTTTTTCTACCAACAGCATAACCAGTAAATTTCTCGTACATTGGAGAAATTATATCTTTTTTAAGCACAACATCACTATCAAGAATAAGCAGAAATTGATGTTTGGAATTCTTTATAGCATAGTCCATTCCTGGTCCGTGATGGATATTATAACCCAATCTTTCTACTTTGAAGTTTGAATCTTTTTTTTCTAAATCCAAGAAGTATTTTTCACCATTATCACTACCATCTATAATTCGATAAGGCGTATCAGGATATAATTTACGAACGCTATCGTATTGTTCATAAATGTATTGAGGTGTTTTGTAATGTATTGAGATTATTTCTAAATTCATATTTCTTTATTTACTAATAATTTTCTAAAATGTTACTATTATCATTAAGTCAAGATGACTTCCATATTAAAATATGAATGCTTCTTGATTAAAAAAAATAATGGTATTCTTCTATGTTGTATCAGATATAAATAATAAATGAATGATTTGAAGGCATAAATTTTAAATCTATTCAAATTGCAAATAGAAACTAACAAATATTGAATAATTTTAATTTATTATGAGAATTTTAGTAGTTGTACTTTCCTGTCCATCAGGTGAAATGCAAATTACCAAATAAACTCCCGTACTTACTTTTTTCCCATATTTATTTTTACCATCCCAAGTTGCAATACTTCCATTCGAGACTGTTTGACAAACCAAATTACCTGCTAAATCGGTAATTTTTACATTCGTTTTATCCACTAAACCTGTAATGGTAATTACTCCTGTAAAGTTTTCCCTTACCGGATTAGGATATGCGTGTACATTCTCGAACGTTCCTGTTCCTTCTGCGGCATCACTTTGGTAAGAAACCAATCCGTTTGCCGTGCCAAAGAAAACTTCTCCTGTAACTGGATTAATAGCAATAGAAAGAATACTATTTGAAAGCAATGGGCTGTTTTCTGCTGTAAAATGTTTAAGAGTTTGTTGACCATTTTCAGACATCAAATATACGCCGCTCGTCTCTGTTCCTATCCATTTACGATTTGCACCATCAATAGCAATAGCTTTTATTCTTTCACTTTCAAGTAAGTAGTCAGCTAAATTTGTTCCGTCATTTCTTGGTATTTTCACTCTTGAGCAAGTAAAATTAGCATCAAATGCTTTAGCTGGATTGTTAAATAACAAAGGTCCTTGATCCGTTCCAACCCATATCACATTATTATTATCTTGAACTAAACAGTAAAAGAAATTTGGAGTGATATACCCCCCCTTATCTGTATCTATGAATGATGAATAGAAAACCATTTTATCGTCCTCTTGATCTTCAATTGTACCTCCATCATCAAATATACATATACCCGCTAAATGTCTTCTGGAAAGAACCCATTTTTGATTAGGATTTTGAGCAGAAATAAGAATTTTACCTAATGATTGTTTATTACTTACCCCGTCATAATGCAATTGTGTCCAATTTCCATTAGATAACCTCACTTTAATGCTATTTGAAACTAAATCATTTGTTATCCATAAATTTTTATTTCTATCAAAAATTGCATTATCCACCCATTGATAAAGATAATCCGCAATGCCTAAAGCTCCTTCTATAGTGCTATTCGTTTTATCATAGTATTTTAAAAAAACATCATCTTTAAATTCATAAACTCCTGAGCTAGCACTTGTAACAAAAAAATGTTTGTCATCATCAGGGTCAACAGCGATAGAGGTAAAATCCTGTACTTTAATTTTTAATGCATTTTGTATAGAAGAATTTAATATATTACTCCATTTATTATTCTCAAGTATCATAACAGAGCCATCTTTTCCACTGGGGCCAACCCATTTAGATCCCGGAACAACAAATAGCTTTTGTCCAGTAAAAAGCATTTCGTAGGGACTATTTACAGCGGGTCCATCAGGTTTAATTGAGGCGGAAAGTGTTCCAACGCTTACGTTATATTGTACTACACCTTGTGCTCCCACCGCAAACCAAAATAGCCCTGAATTTGCATCATAACTCCCATCATAAGATAAAGTTAAACCGGAAACTGTATTTTTAACCAATTGCTTATCGTATAGATATGTATTTGTTGCGGTATAAGCTTGTAAATAGTTTCCAGAAGGAATTATATTAGTATAGGTACCGCTTACATCCAAATTTGACCAAATATTGTCAGTACCTTTTTTGTACAGTTTTCCGTTGCGCATTAAAATCAAATAATCTCCAAAAGCAACTAACGACTGAAAGTTTCCACTTCCGGGAAGCCCTGTAAGTTTTGTCCAATGTTCATAGCTTATTAAATACGGGTCAGAAAGCGAAGCAACGTAAATATCTGTAGCAGACGTTGCGTAAATTTGATTGTTGAAAACAGTAGTATTCAGCACTTTTATTTCAGTTGCATTGGCGCCAATGTAATAAGTATCCTGAATTTCTTGTTTTGACATATTTAAAGTTACAATTCCAAAATTACAAGATAAAAATGCTTTATTAGCGCTAAAAAGTATGTGATTTACACTTTTATCTGCACTCATTTGTTTGTTATAGAAATCAGGAAGGTTTTCAACTCCGTTTTCCGACATAAAATCGATATTCCCATTGGTATAAATAATCAGAAGTTTTTTGCTCGTATCATCGTATTTTATCTTAGAAATAGATGTTCCGTTCAATCCGCTTATTTTGCTGTAAAATTCCATATTCCCGTCTCTTTTATCTATAGAAAAAAGAGCGCCATCGCTTACAGCGAATATTTTATTCTCTGATTGTGCCAGTTGATTTACATTATTATACGCAAAATGTGTCCTCCACTCTCCCATAGCTATCTGAGCTTCGATAAAATATACAGACAAGAACAGGAAAGAGATAAAAAAAATTATTTTTTTATTCATATTTAAGTAAGTAGCAAAATTTTAGGTGATTTTTTAAATAAACAGACTTTTTTATGTTTTATTGTGAACTGATGTTATCTATTATTGTTGTCAAAATGCACAGCTAATTCTTTGACTGCTAACGCCCTGTGACTTATTCTGTTTTTGTCTTCAGTTGTAAGTTCTGCGAAACTTTTATTATATCCATCCGGAATAAAAACAGGATCGTATCCAAATCCATTTCCCCCTGTTGGCTTTTGCGCAATTTTTCCGGTGATTTTTCCTTCAAAAAAATGAGATTTTCCGTTTTCTACTAAACAAATCACTGTCCGAAATTGTGCTTCACGATTTTCTTTTCCCTGCATTTCGTACAGAACTTTTCTCACATTATTTGCAGAATTGGAGGGTTCTCCTGCGTAACGTGCCGAAAAAACACCGGGTTTTCCATTTAATGCTGCTATCTCTAATCCGGTGTCGTCTGCAAAACAATCTATATTATATTTTTGAGAAATGTACTGCGCTTTAAGTTCGGCATTTCCTTCCAATGTGTCCGCTGTTTCCGGAATTTCTTCCTCACACCCAATATCCTGCAAACTAATAATTTCTATTTTTTTACCGAGAATATTTTTTACTTCCTCCAGTTTATGCCGATTGTTAGTAGCAAATACTATTTTTTTTGTCATCACATCTCACTTAAATAAAAGCGAACAAAGATAACTAACTTTTAATTAGTTACAAAAATAAATTTATGTTTTGCTTTTAAATTTAACACAAAATTTACACATCGGAAATTCATAGAATAAAAACTGTTTTTATCCGTTAGTACTAAAAAAAATATAAATCTTGCTTTGATTGCTTAATTATCCCGCTTTTGTTTGTAAATTTGCAACTTAATTTTAGAATTTTATCTAATAATACATAGAAATGAAACTATTGAAATATAAGCATTCTATCTTTTTCCTTTTAAGTTTAATTGCTTTCGGTTCTTGTAACCTAAACACATCAAATACTATCAACGTATCAGACGATGCTACTATCACTGCATTCTCTATTAACTATAACGACAGTTCTGAAAACGCAAGTTCTGCTGTTTTCACTATTACAAATGGTTATACCGTTGATACCATCCGTAATTTAGACTCATTACCATATAATACAAGAATTGACAGTTTAATTCCATCAATAACGACTTCAAGTACAAGCGGATTTATTGTTAATGATACATTGACCTATTATTTAACCGTAAGTAAAGCCATCAATTTTACTTCAAAAGTTAAAATTACCAACGTAGCTTCCGATGGAGAAACGAAAAAAGATTATATTATAGATGTCAGAGTTCATAAAGTTGACCCGTATTTATATGTATGGACAAAACTTTCCGATAAAATAAACGCTTCCGTTTATGAAAATCAAAAAACGTTATTTTTCAAAGGAAAATTTCATTTTTACACAAGTTCTGTTGCAGGAAATTACGCGTATTCCTCCTCCGATGCTTCCGCATGGAGTTCTGAAACACTCACAGGATTACCTCTTGGCGTTTCATTCCAAAATATGGATACTTTAAATAGTAAAATATTTCTTTTATCTGGAAATGACATTTATACAAGTTTAAACGGCACGGATTGGGCTTTGGTAACAACCGATAATAAATACACTTACAAAGCAATGATTTGCGAATATGAAAGCAAACTATATGCTATAGGACAAGATAAAACAACAAATGCCTATCGAATAATAAATTCGGCAGACGGATCAAATTGGAACGAAGCAGCTTCTGAATTCCTCAATGATTTTCCTGTCAGCGGATTTGCTTCTACTTCTTTTCAGCCTAAATACGGAAATAAAAAAATAATTGTAGTGGGCGGTTACAATGCTAACGGAAAGAAATTAAACACGCGTTGGACAACAGAAGACGGTGTATATTGGGTTAATCTGCAAAATCCGAAATCTCCTTTCGACGCTATATCAAATGCGGCTCTCACATATTATGGCAGCAAACTTTTATTGGTTGGAGGAACCGATATTAGTGACGAAGAAAATGTTGTAACAGGAGAAATGCAAGTACGTAATTCCTTAGATGAAGGTTTAACATGGGGAATTCCTGATTCTACACAAAATGTTCTGCCTGAAAATTTCAAATACCGCAAAAACACATCATTGGTAATAAATCCTATAAACCACGCTTTATACATTATTGGTGGCGCCGACAATTTAAACCCACTGTCTGATGTGTGGAAGTTACAAGTGAATTATTACAAATTTGATCCTTCGGAATGGTATAAATATTAAAAATGTTTAGCAGAAAAAAACATCAACATAGCTCAATCCGCTTCCGCAGGTGGAACAGGAAGAATTATGCCGTTTTTGCCAGCTTGCACAAAATTATTTCTATTGGAAAAGTTGTTGGAGGAATTTGTGATAAATCTTTGAAAAAATCAAAAAGTCGGATTTTTGAACTGTTTTTTAATGAAAAACAATTTAACACCGAAAATCAAGAAACGGAATTAGAATTTTTACAAAACGAATTACAGCTTTTAACAGCTAAAGCTACGCCTGTTTCTGTTGTTTTTCCACACAAGAAAGAAAAAAAACAATTAATAATTACACATACCAAGCGGTTATATTTCAACAATTTAAAGAAGTATAATCGCTTTTTTATTTTAAAAAAATTATGAGAAAAAAAATTACCGTTGCATTATTAAGTTTAACAACAATTTTTACAATTTCCGCACAAAATGAAATAACAAGTAAAGAACTAAACGAAATTCAGATAGAAGCAACTCGTACAAAAATTTATCCTGATGCAAACCGCATTGTAAAAGTCATCGAAAAAACTGAAATTGAAAAACTTGCCGTTCAAAACTTAGATGAATTGTTGGATAGAATTGCAGGATTAGATGCGCGTCAGCGTGGTGCAGGCGGAGTTCAAGCCGATTTGAGTATTCGAGGCGGTTCTTTCGATCAAGTATTGATTTTATTGAACGGAGTAAACATTACCGACCCCCAAACAGGACATTACAATTTAGATGTACCACTCGCGCTAAATGATATTAGCCGCATCGAAATTTTGCAAGGCTCCGCCGCGCGTATGTATGGTCCGAATGCTTTTAGCGGCGCCATCAATATTATTACAAGCGAAACAAATAAAAGCTTTGTCAAAAATCAAAACGAAGCAGGAAGTTATGGATTTTTAAGTGAAAGCGTTTCCGGAAATTATTACACGGAAACGTTCCAAACCTTTGCGTCTGCGTCTTATAAGCAAAGCGATGGATTTATAAAAAACACCGATTACAAAACAACTAATACTTTTTGGCAGACAAAAATCAACACAAAAAACACGGGATTTTTTCGTTTTCAATTAGGAGCGCAATTCAAAAAATACGGAGCAAACAGTTTTTATACTCCTTTACTTCCCTATCAATTTGAAGATACCAAAAGCTTTCTTTCATCGTTGGAATGGAATTACAGTAAAAATTTCTACACGTTAAACACTCAATTTTATTGGCGTGAACATTTTGACAAATTTATTTTTGACAGATATGCGGCTGCAATAAAAGCCAACTATCACAAAAGTGATATTACCGGCGGAAAAATTACCACAAATTTAGACTGGAAAAATTATGGAAAAACCACCATTGGTTTCGACATTCGAAACGAACATATTTTCAGTAATAAATTAGGAACGCTTATGGAAACGCCAATCCAAGTTCCTTTTGAAAAAGACTCTGTTTATTATACAAAACAGGACAATCGTTTGCTTGCAACCGCAATTATCGATCACAATATTGAAACAGGGAAATGGAATTTTGCCGGCGGATTTTCAACCACATTCAACAAAAAATTCGGCACACAAATCAATGAAGGATTCGATATTGCATATAAATTCAGTAAATCATCGCGCATATTTACGGCATTAAATACCGCTTTTCGTCTGCCTACTTTTACAGACCTTTATTATGAAACTTCCACTCACACAAGCAACCCGAATTTAAAACCGGAAAAATCGCTTACATTCGAATTTGGAGGAAAATATAATATTGAAAACCTTTCTTTTGACGCGGTAACTTATTATCGCTGGGGGAAAAATGTTATAGATTGGGTAAGAAATCCCGATTCTATCAATGCAAAATGGCAAAGCAAAAATCTTACAAACGTGAATGCTTTTGGCGCAGATATAAATGGTGAATACAGATTTGATAATTTTGTCATTAAAAACATTCATATTGCCTATTCATTTTTAAATTTGGACAAGAAAGCCGAAGGTTACGATTCTGAATATGCATTGGATTATTTAAAGAATAAATTTGTTTTCGGATTGAATCACAAAATCTGGAATAAACTTTCAGCCGATTGGAATTTATCTTGGTACGACCGTGCCGGAACTTACACGGAAAAAACGCAATTATATGATTATAAACCTTATACGCTTTTAAATACACGACTCTTATGGAACAGTAAAAATATAGATATTCATTTTGATATAAATAATATTTTGAATCAAAAATATGTGGAATTTGGAGGATTAGAACAACCCCGCGTTAATTTTACAGCGGGCATCACTCTGAAAATTTAATAAACTTATTTAGATTGAAAATAAATTACAAAGAATTAAAGCACAGCAAACATTTTTCTCTTTCCAATTTCTTATTTTTGTAAAAATGAAAAAGCATTTTGGCACCTTGTCTGCAACAGGCAGGTTTATTCTTTAATCAAAATATTTAAACACCCACATTTATGAAAAGCTTAAAAGGAACACAAACAGAACAAAATCTGCTGAAATCATTTGCAGGTGAAAGTCAGGCAAGAAATCGATACACTATGTTTGCAAATATTGCAAAAAAAGAAGGATTTGAGCAAATCGCGGCTATTTTTCTGGAAACAGCAGATCAAGAATTGTATCATGCTAAAAAATTCTTCCGTTATTTGGAAGGAGGAATGGTTGAAATTACCGCCTCTTATCCTGCAGGAGTTGAAGGAACCACTGCTGAAAACCTGAAAGCAGCTGCAGCCGGAGAAAATGAAGAATGGATGGATTTATATCCACACTTTGCAGACGTTGCTGAAGCAGAAGGATTTAGTAATATAGCTGCTACATGGCGTAAAATTGCAAAAGTAGAAGCAGAACATGAGAAACGTTATCGCCGTTTACTTGAGCGTGTTGAAAAAGGAGAAGTTTTCAAACGTGAAGAAGAAACATATTGGCAATGCCGTGTTTGCGGACACATTCACTACGGCAAAGAAGCGCCTAAAGCCTGTCCTGTTTGTGCACATTCACAAGCATATTTTGAAGAAGAAAAACAAAATTATTAACCTCACCCTAAATCCCTCTCCTCAAGGAGAGGGACTTTTATATGCAAAATCCCGAACTCAAAATTACCGAAGACGGTTCGCATACGCTTTATGTTTCTGAAATAGACGAGTGTTATCATTCCACACACGGTGCCATTCAGGAGTCAAAACACATATTTATAAACGCTGCATTTTTACAATGTAATAAAAATGAAATAAACGTATTGGAAATTGGTTTTGGAACCGGATTAAACGCTTTTTTGACATTACTCGAAGCAGAAAAACAACATAAAACCATAAAGTACACATCCATCGAACTATTTCCGCTGGAATTAAAAAAATCATTATCATTAAATTATCCTCAGCTTATTGATAGTTCCAAACAAAACGAGTTTGAGAGACTTCACACATCAGAATGGAATACGTGGACAGAAATTACATCTTATTTTCTTTTGAAAAAAATAAACGAAGATTTCACAAAACTCATTTTGCAAGAAAAATTTGACGTAATTTATTTTGATGCATTTTCGCCCGAAAAACAACCTGAAATGTGGACGGAAGAAATGTTTAAAAAATTGTACCTTTCTGCTGAGAAAAATGCTGTTTTAACCACATATTGTTGTAAAGGAGCGGTAAAAAGGGCAATGAAAGCCGCAGGATTTAATACAGAAAAAATTCCGGGACCAATTGGTAAACGCGAAATTTTAAGAGCAAGAGTTGTTTTATAATTCGCGATATATAAAAAATGACAACAAAAATATTGCAACATCAAAAAAAAACATTACCTTTGCACCCTCAAAATAATTGGAACGTGGAGTGAAAGCTCAGTTCTTAATGTTCAACCCTTTAAATATAAAAAGATGTATTTAACACCCGAAAAGAAACAAGAGATTTTTGGTAAATACGGGAAATCAAACACCGATACCGGTTCTGCTGAAGCTCAAATTGCATTGTTTACTTACCGTATCAATCACTTAACCGAGCATTTAAAATCGAACAAAAAAGATTTCAGCACAGAACGCGCATTAGTAATGCTTGTAGGGAAACGCCGTCGTTTGTTAGATTATTTGATAGAAAAAGACATTATGCGTTACCGTGCTATTATTAAAGAATTAGGAATAAGAAAATAAATTTTCCTAGCAAAAAGAAAGAAACAAAAAAGACATCGTAAAAGGATGTCTTTTTTTATCGTTATGCCATAACGTTTCGCTTTTGTTTTCTTTTATATTGATGAAAAGAGTATCCGCCTAAAAGAATCAACAACAGCCAAATACCATCATCTATGGGCACCGCAGGAGGTTCTCCAGGGTCATCATCACCGCCAACTTTCATTGGGGGTTTAGTAGATGTTTTGGCGTTTAATAGATATGAACCGGCTTTGTTTTGCGCAAACACCGAACTTGCTCCTTTTTTTCCTCTCTGAAATGAAGAAAATAATTGCAATTGTAAAGATGATGATGAGTTTTTTGAATCGTTGCTTTTCTTATTTATAAAATCATTTGATTTATCAGTTGTCTCAACATCATTTATACTTTTCTCAGGGTTTGATTTTCCTTTATTCTCAAAATAAGATGAATGTATTGTTGCCTGCGCTTCAAATTCAGGTAAATCTTCCACAGGTTTTGTATGTTTTTTAGATGGATTTTTTTGTATCACTTCATCAACGTCCGAATTGATTGGAGATGAAGCGATATATTTTGCAGTAAAATTATCAGTTTGTTCCCTTTCAATATCTAAACCGAATAAAAACACCGTAACTACTAAAAAAATAAATGAAATTATTAAATACCTGTATTTTTCAAAAATCATAAAAAACAATCTCCTTACAAAACAATTTTAAACTTTCCCTCTTTTTCTTTTGTTTTAATGCGAATTACATACGCACCTTTTAATAAATTATCAAACTCCATTTCTTGTGAATTGATGGTTTTATTTATTATCAATCTTCCCATAGAATTAAATATTTCCACACTAATATTTTCCAAAACACTTTCAATTCTGATTTTGCCATTACTTGAAATAATTTTTATACCATCGAGGGTAGAAATTGTTTTGTTACGGGTAATTATTTTTTGCGCCGATAATAAGAAACGATTTGAAACCGTACCGGCTGTAGCATTGTAAGTATAATCGGAGGTCAATAAATCCGTATTTACTCCGGCAACTTTATCTGTTAAAACAAGCTCTGATAAATTTGAAGCATTGGTTACATCTGCTGTAAATTTCACATTCCCAGCTTTTTGATTATAAACTGCAATAGGTATATTTTGAGCATCCTCATAATTAATTGCATTTACAGCCAAATTTATTCCATTCTCAATCATATAAACCTGGGGTTTAGGAGTTCCCGTTCCAACCCACTTTACTAAATCTTGACCTATTTCGTAAGATGTAGACCGCTTGTCATTCAGTTCTAGGTTTATGTAATCTGTACCTGTAGCCGATTTATAATAAATTCTAACATTATCGCTCGTATTGCTTGAAACAGAATGAGGCGCTAAACTTCTGGCGCTTGTACTTAAGGTAATCCCCGTTGACGCCAAAACATCTCCCACTTGTATGTAATACGAAATGAATGGATTCAATAAATTCCCGCTCGAAAAATCGGTACAGTATTTTACAGTATAAGTTTTGGATGCGCCCCCGTCTGAAAGTAAAATTTTAGCATCGGAAGGAAATCCACTCCCATTCAATTTACTGAAATAGGGAAAACCTATTAAATTCCATCCATCGTGATATGGATTTGCAACATAGGTTGATGGATTTGCATTGTATTCAGCGGTATTTTTATATGCAGTTAAAGAGATGTTATTTGAGCTTTCTTTTGCAATTATCGAATTAGACAACATTGGGAAAACAATTTCTTTTGGGGTAATTCCCGTGTTAAGTCCGATAATATAACCTACGTTAGCGCTAAGTTTCGCATTTTCATCGTAAATAAAGATTTTCCAATTACCTGTAGTTGTTCTATTATCAGCTCTACTTTGTCCATCCCAATATTTTATGAACCAATCGGTATTGTATGTGCCTAAAGAAGAATTTAGCGCTGTAATATTCGACAATTTCACCTCATAAGGGAATGAAATAAAATACCATTGTGTATCATCTATATTACGCACATATTGAAACACACCATTTACTTTTAATCCGTTTGCCGCATCTACTGTCATAGTGGCAGTGGGAAAATTATCGTAAATATACGTTCCTGAATATCCCGCTTTGAGCATCAAATCATTTAATTCTAATTTCTGAGTTACATCTAATTTCCCTCCGGAGAGCACAAAAGCATCATTAAATTTTTTACCTTCGGTAGATGCTGTAAGCGTAGCATCATTTAGCACAGCAATATCACACTCAGCACACACATCGGCTGCAATAGAGGTTGAGATTCCCTCTACAGTGTTGTTTGTTGAAACAAAAATAGGAACACGGAAAAGATTGGATGTTAAAACAGTGGTACCACCATCGGTTATTTCTGCTTTTAACTGTTCGCAAGGACGTGAAGCAGCATTCGCCAAAGTTACTTGATTTACATTACTTACGGCATTGGGAATTTCAACCCATTTACTGTAATACGCATTATAGTCATACGACCCAAAAGTTGAGATTGCATCACAAGTAGTTGTACCTGCAGTGCCTTCATCAATATTTTGTCCTAATTCCCATTCAGTAGCTAAAGTATTAAAATCTGTGGTGTTACTTGANACAGCATTANTACCATCTGTAACCGTATTTTTNCGTATTAGGAAAACTCTTAGCGTATTAAAATCTGTTCCNGAATCTCCCCACATTGAAGAAGGAGTTGTTCCACTCATTTGTCCGATAACATCAATTATATCGGTATTATTCAATAAAATTATCGGATCATTCCCATTAAATTGTAATAATGGGGATGTACTAATTTCTTGCCAAGAGGAATCAAAGTTATTACATACTGTTAAAGTTGTATCTGTCTCTTTTGTATAAATAACNTTTGCTTNTCCCGNATCTAATGAACCTGTTAATGTATATGTTCGTACTACTTGGGGATCTGTATTTGACCAATTAATTGTTTTAGAACCGCTATTTTGAAAAACTTTTACAGTGTAAGTTCCCAATGAGATAGTATGATCCGTACCATTAAATATCTCTAATAATTTATTTGAACTTTGNCCTTCCAGATATTTACTAAAAAATAAATCATTTGCATAACCACTTCCACCCGTTGTTTTTTCGTATATTTTCAGTGTTCCCGAAACCGGCATAGACATATTCCAATTTGTGCCATCAATAATATTGTTAATAGTAATATTGCCGTAAGTTACTTCACCGCTTAAAGTTACAGTTTTAGTTATTGAGCCACCTTCACCAAATATATTCAAAGTCGCTGATTTACTTCCAAAAGATGTTGGAGTGAAAGTNATATTAATTGTTCCTCCCGAAGTTGTTAATGTGCNTGTGGCTGTAAACATAGAAGCGTCCGTACCCGAAACNGAATAGGTAGGCGCAGTAGTAAGATTTGTGCCAGTAACTGTAACGGCTTGTGAAGAGCTTGATGTACCGACATTAGATAAGAAAGATAAAGAAGATGGAGATGCCGTTATAGAACGAATTGTTAAAGTAGCTACGTTTGAAGTAGTTGTACAACTTCCTGAAGACACATTCACACGATACTGATATCCATTCATAGAAGAATTTGTTGCGGTTGTAGTATAAGAAGAAGATGTAGCTCCAGAAATATCAGACCAAGAAGAACCACCGTTAGTAGATAACTGCCATTGATACGNTAATGAAGCACCTGATGCTGATACGCCAAACGATGCGGTTGCTCCTTCCAATACAGTAGAACTTGAGGGTTGTGNATTGATAGTAGGATTGGTACAGGAAGAATACGATGTTATATTCACATTATCAATGTATATAGTTGCCGCAGTCCTATAAAATCTTATGTAAAGAGTAGGACTACTATTGTTTAATGTGAAAGATTGAAGTGTAGGGGTGGAAGTTGACAATCCACTTATAGTGCTACCTATTTGTGTAAAACTGATACCATCTGTTGAATATTGAACTTGTAATCCATTTGAACTAGTACTCGCAGTTGCATAAAAAGTAATATTTCCAACACCTTTAGTTATAATCGGTGTAGTTATTTGCGCTCCTGTTTGAGACCTTAATTGACAAGAGTAGGATCCTGATTGTACACCTGTCGTTCCCCTTATAACACCATTTGCCTGTCCCGTCCAAGTTCCAGAAGATAATGTGTAACTTGTTGTCGTCGTATAAGAAGTTGGAAGTCCTGACTCAAAGTTTTCCGTTATTTGCCCATAAACATCATTTATAGAAAAGGATAAAAAGAAAAGAAAGAAAAGAAAAGCGGGTGTGATTTTTCTCATGGTTAACCAAATAAAAATATTTGGTCACAAATATAATCATATTTTATTAATAGGAACAGACTAAAAACAAAAAAACTTAGAATTAAACACCCAAAATGAACTTTTTCATATTTCTGTGAAAACTTTGCATTTTAAGCACAAAAAAGCCGATAAACTTTTTAAGTTTATCGGCTTTTTTATAAATATTTATTGCGTATTATTCTGCAACCACTTCGAAAGGTATTTCTACACTTACTTCTTTATGTAGTTTTGCTATCGCTTTATATGTTCCAAGTTCTTTTACAGGTTCTTTAAGTGAAATAAGTTTTCTATCCACAGCAAAACCTGCTTTTTCCAAAGCATCGGCAATCTGAATGTTGTTTACTGCGCCAAAAATTTTACCGCTGGAACTTGTTTTCGCACCAATAGTTAATGTTACATCAGTTAGTTTTTCAGCTAAGGCAACGGCTTCATTTTTGATTTTTTCCAATTTATGAGCGCGTTGTTTGTTGTCTTCAGCCAACATTTTTTTTGCAGATTCACTGGCAATTACAGCTTTCTTTTGCGGAATAAGGTAATTACGTCCGTATCCGTCTTTTACTTTTACGATATCGCCTTTGTAACCAAGGTTTAGAATATCTTCTTTTAAAATAACTTCCATTTTTTGTTCTCCTTTCCTAAAAAATTATTTCATCATATCGGTTACATAAGGAAGCAATGCCAAATGGCGTGCTCTTTTTACTGCTTGAGCCACTTTACGTTGGTATTTCAACGAAGTACCGGTAAGACGACGAGGAAGTATTTTTCCTTGTTCGTTCAAGAACTTTTTCAAAAATTCAGCATCTTTATAATCGATGTATTTGATACCGCTTTTTTTGAAACGACAATATTTTTTCTTTTTAACATCCACTGTAGGTGGGGTTAAATATCTGATTTCTCCTTGATTTGCTGCCATTTTTTAGTCCTCCTTTTCTTCTACTGATTCTTCTTTTTCTACTTTTACTTCTTTTACTTTGGGCTCTTTCACTTCTTTTGGTTGTGATTTAGCGTTTTTTCTTTTTTCAGCGTACTCAAAAGCGTACTTGTCTAAACGGAAAGTTAAGAAACGAAGTACACGTTCATCGCGGCGGAATTGTGTTTCCAACGTTGCGATTAAAGTAGGTTCAGCATCAAATTGTAACAAGGTGTAAAAACCTGTGGATTTTTTCTGGATGGTGTAAGCAAGCTTACGCATTCCCCAGTTTTCTTCGTTAAGAATTGTTCCTCCGTTATCGGTAATAACGGTTTTGAACTTTTCTACCGCTTCCTTCATCTGAGCATCAGACAAAACGGGAGTTAAAATGAAAACGGCTTCATAATGGTTTAACATAATGTTCTTACCTGTTTTTTAAATGATTAATAAAAATTGTTTTAAAAATTTCGGACTGCAAAGGTAAGAATAATTATTTGATTGACAAAACTTTTTAGGTTATAGTTACCACGGTTGAATGTCACATTTAACGAAGATTGTATTCACAATAAAAATTTGTATATTTTCTGTTTGTTTTTAATCATAAATTCACATATAAACCGTTATACAACAATCGGTTATAAACTATTAACGATAAACCTAAAAACTATAAACTAAAAAATAGTATCTTTGCGAGATTATAAGAGATATTAGTTACTTTTTTTAATGAAAAATTTTTTAATTATTTTTAGTACTTTCATCTGCGTTTTACAGCTTTCGGCACAAGATTCCGTAAGGGTGAAAAAAACAGATACGTCCAGATATTTTAAAACGTGGCGAATATCAGAGTTACTGGCTACGCCCGATACTATTCCGGCTGACACGGCTTATTTAAATTATCAAGATCATAATCAAATAGATACTTTCAGTATTGCAAATTCATTCAATGCTAATTTAGGTTCGCCGCTGCAATCAAAAATTTATTTCAAGCGCCCCGAAGGTTCCGATTTTATTTTTGACGATGCGTATAGTCCTTACATTATGGATTTAAATTCTGCTACATTTTACGATGTAAAGTTTCCATTTACAAACTTAACCTATCGCACAGGTGGTTCTACTTACCGAAAAGAAGATGATGTAAGATTTACTTTTTCTGCAAGTCCTTCAAAAAAAGTAAATTTCGGGACAAATCTTGAATATATGCATACGGTAGGAGAATATGCAAATCAAGCGGTAAATCATTTTGCAGGAAACATTTTCGGAAGATACAGCGGGAAACATTATTCCGCTTACGGATTTGCTGTTGTAAATAATCATAAAAATTATGAAAGCGGCGGCTTTAGCGATTTGAGCGCCATAGATAATTCTACAAGGCGTCAACTTACAGATTACGCGAATATTACGGGTTATTCCGCATTCAAGAAAAATCAAATCTATTACAATCATTCTTATAACATCGGGTTTAATCGCCAAATAAAGGTTTCGGAAGATTCTACACGCTTAGAATATATTCCTATCACCCATTTTGGGCATATGATTAAGTATGAAGAATTACGCAAGCGATATTATGAACCGTCGGTAGAAACCGATTTTTACGATACTACTTACGTTACAAAAAAAGGATATACAAACGATACGGCTGCAATTCGTTCGTTGAATAATGCTTTTTATATCAATTTAGATGAGAAATTTAATAAATGGATGAAATTTGGATTAACCGGATATATTGAAAATGAAGTACAACAATTTACTTATTTGCAAGATACGGTTTTAACCCGGACAACAAAATCAAACACGCGTGTAGGTGGAGTTTTATCTAAAAACGAAGGAACAAACTTTACTTATCAGGTTTTAGGCGATATTTACCTCGTTGGATATAAATTAGGTGAATTCCATTTGGAAGGAAAAGCCAACGGAAATTTCAAGCTTTGGAACGAAATTATTTCTCTCTCGGCGCGTGCCGCGATAAGAAACGAAGAACCATCATTCTTTTTACAACATTACCATTCCAATCATTTCCGATGGGACAATGATTTTACAAAAACATACCGAACTTCCGTAGGCGGTACATTTTCTCTCCCTAAAAGAAAAACGCTGCTGAAAGTGGACGTGGAAAATGTGACCAATGTTATTTATTTTAATGAAAAAGCGCTACCACAGCAATACAAATCAAACATACAAATTATATCAACCGATTTACAGCAGGATTTCCGTTTTTGGAACTTTACGTTAGAAAATCACGTCGTATATCAGCTGAGTTCAAACAATGATGTTATTCCGCTCCCGCAATTAAGTTTGTTCCACAATTTTTATTATCTCGGCACGTGGTTTAAAGTGCTCAAAGCGCAGCTGGGAGCAAATATGAGGATGCATACAGCATATTACGCTCCATCGTATATGCCTGCAACGGGACAATTTTACGTGCAAAAAGAAACAAAAATAGGAAATTATCCGCTTATGAACATTTATGCTAATTTTCATTTGAAACAAGCCCGTTTTTATTTTGAATATTATCATATAAATCACCTGTTTATGAATGGAGATTATTTCTCAATGCCAAATTATCCTTTAAATCCTACGGTATTCAAAATGGGAGTGTCATGGAATTTCTATAATTAAATTTGAAATTTTATGTTTTCAAACCGAAAAAAAATCGGATTAGGAATATTTTCAGTACTGATAATTCTATTTTTTCTGTTCTTTTTAAGAAAAACAACAGAAAAAGAATCTGCTTTTAGAGATTTTGATAATATAAAAAAATCCGGCAGGTTAAGAATTGTTACTGATGAAAGTTCGCTCGGATTCAGGACAACAGAAAATAAAATTTCCGGATTCAATTACCAAATAGCAAAAGCGTTTGCAGATTCCTTGGGATTGGAATTGGAAATTGGCACAACAAACAATTTAGACTCATGTATTGAAGGAGTTTTGAACGACAAATACGACATTATTGCCGTTTGTATTCCAACTACAAATGAGATGAAAAAAGAATTGGCTTTTTCAATTCCGGTATATAACAGTCATCAAGTGCTTGTACAATTGTCCGATTCTGTGAAAAATGAAAACGCGTCGAATCTCCATTTTTTAGCTAACGACAGTATTTGTATCACAACAAGTTCGCCCCATAAATTGCGTTTGGAAAACTTATCAAACGAAATAGCACAACCAATAAAAACAGTTGAGATACAATCAAAAAACANGGAAGATTTAGTAAAAATGGTATCGGAAGGAGAAATAAAATATACTATTTGCGACGAACTTCAAGCAAAAAAACTAAAAACGCTTTATCCGAATATAAACATTGAAACCGCTGTTGGATTTAACCAACCTTTGGCTTGGGGTCTGAATCCCAAGTCAAAACAATTGCTTGAAAAACTGAATAATTTTCTGAACGATTTTTTATCCTCTTCAGATTATTGGAATATTTATAGAAGATATTTTTGATACAAACTATTGACTACAGAATAATATTATGCCTTTAAACATTCCAAAAGAATTACCCGCAGTAGAAGTGTTGCGAAAAGAGAATATTTTCGTAATGGACTCGGAACGTGCTTCAACTCAGGAAATACGTCCGCTTAAAATAGTGATACTCAACCTAATGCCTTTAAAAATCACTACTGAAACCGATTTAATCCGTTTGCTTTCCAATTCTCCTTTGCAAATAGAAGTTGATTTTATGAAACTAAAAAGTCATCGTTCAAAAAACACACCTATTGAACACATGGTTACTTTTTACAAAACATTCGATAAAATAAAAAAAAGTAACTACGACGGAATGATTATAACCGGCGCTCCTGTAGAACATCTTGAATTTGAAGAGGTTACTTACTGGGAAGAAATAAAACAGATTTTTGATTGGGCGCATTCACACGTTACTTCCACGCTTTATATTTGCTGGGCGGCGCAAGCAGGAATGTATCATTTTTATGGAATTCCAAAATATCCGCTGTCTGAAAAAATGTTTGGCGTTTTCGAACATAAAACATACGACAAATTAAATCCTATTTTCCGTGGATTCGACGATGTTTTCCACGTTCCTCACAGTCGCCATACTGAAGTGAGGAAAGCAGATATTTTAAAAGTTTCGGAATTGACATTACTTTCAGAATCAGAAGAATCGGGCGTATATATGGTAATGGCACGCAACGGACGCGACTTTTTTATTACGGGACATTCCGAATATTCTGCAAATACACTTGACACAGAATACAAACGCGACCTTAAAAAAGGTTTACCCATAAAAATACCTAAGAATTATTACCGCAACGATAATCCTGAAAATGAACCGCTTGTACGTTGGAGAAGTAACGCTAACCTAATGTTTACCAATTGGCTGAACTACTTTGTATATCAGGAAACACCATACGATATTTCGAGTATAAAATAGAGTAACTCCAAAAAAATCCGCTCCGTACAGTTTATGCCGATACAATCGATAAAGCGCGGTAAATTAGAAACTCCATACGATTTATCGTGTGGAGAGAAAAAACGATGCGAACAATAGAACTTCTATCACCTGCCAAAAATCTTGAATGTGGTTTGGCTGCCATAAATCACGGCGCTGACTCTGTGTACATTGGAGCGCCTGCGTTTAGCGCACGTTCTGCCGCAGGAAATTCCATTGCCGATATTGAAGCGCTTGTCAAATACGCTCATCGTTTCCGTGCTAAAGTATTGGTTGCGCTAAATACGATTCTTACCGATGCTCAACTTCACGAAGCGGAAAAACTTATCCATCAGATTTATGAAACCGGAGCAGATGCTTTGATTGTGCAAGATATGGGAATTTTGCAGTTGGACATTCCTCCCATCGCACTTCACGCCAGCACACAAACCGATAATCGCACACTTGAAAAAGTAAAATTTCTTCAAGATGTTGGATTTTCTCGTGCGGTTTTGGCGCGTGAACTTACGCTGAATCAAATAAAACAAATTTCACAAAATACAGATATTGAGTTGGAATGCTTTATACACGGCGCTTTGTGTGTGAGTTACAGCGGGCAATGTTACATCAGCGAGGCAATGACGGGACGAAGCGCCAATCGCGGCGAATGCTCTCAATATTGCCGTTTGCCATATTCACTTACCGATGCGGGTGGAAATCTTTTAATCAAAAATAAACATTTGTTATCTCTGAAGGATTTGGATATGTCGGAACATTTGGAAGAACTGATTGACGCGGGAATTACTTCTTTTAAAATTGAAGGAAGATTAAAAGATGCTGATTACGTGAAAAATATCACCGCTTTTTATCGAAAAAAGTTGGATGCAATTTTAGAACAAAAAAAAGATATTCAAAAATCTTCTTTAGGAAAAACAACCTTTTTCTTTGAACCCAATCCTGAAAAATCCTTCAGACGCGGAGCCACAGATTATTTTTTTGAAGGGAGAAAAACAGAACAATCTCAAATTGATACGCCAAAATCATTGGGAGAAGAAATAGGCAGAGCAACTTATGTGGGCAGTAATTTTATTGAAATTCAAACTAATAAAGAGATACACAACGGCGACGGACTTTGTTTTTTAAATAACGAAGGCGTTTTGCAAGGATTTCGTGTGAATAAAATCGAGAATAAAAAAATATTCCCTTTAGAAAAACCGAATATTGAAAAAAACACGCTTGTTTTCCGTAATCAAGACCACGAATTTGACAAAATTTTATCAGGGAAAACTTCCGAAAGAAAAATGGAAGTAAATATGGAATTTTCAGAAAAGGAGAACGGATTTTCCATTCAAATAACCGATGAAGAAAACATTACCGTTTCTATGGATTTTCCAACGGAAAAACAACCGGCAAAAAATGCAGCAACTGCTAAACAAAATATTGTAAATCAACTTTCAAAGCTTGGAAACACCATTTTCGAAGCAAAAAATATATCTGTAAAAACAAATGCCGATTGGTTTATTCCTGCATCTCAAATCAATGAATGGCGTAGACAAATTGTTGATTTATTGGAAACAGAAAGAGAAAAACAATATCATTGGGAAAAAAGAAAACCTGCTTTAGAGAATGTGACTTTTCCCGGGGAAAAACTTACTTATCTCGGAAATGTAATCAACGAAAAAGCTGCAGAGTTTTATCGTCAGTTTGGTGTACAGGAAATTTTACCCGGTTTTGAAGTAAAAGCAGAAGAGGATGTGCCGTTAATGTATTGCAAATACTGCGTCAAACACGCGCTGGGTTGGTGTCCGAAAGAAGGTTATAAAGCTGCATTTAAAGAACCTCTGTTTTTGCATCATAAAAACGAAAAATTCCGCTTGGAATTTGATTGTAAAAAATGTGAGATGAGAGTTTACAGTGAGACAAAAAGATAAAAAACAAATCCCCCAACCATTTCTGATTGAGGAATTTATATTCTAATAATTATTGATTACAGACTACTTACTACTTTTTACGGCTTCCATAATTTTCGCTTCCAATTCAGCAGCTAATTCCGGATTGTCTTTGATTACATTTTTAGCAGCGTCGCGTCCTTGCGCCAGTTTGGTATCGCCGTAACTAAACCACGAACCGCTTTTCTTTACAATACCGTATTCCACGCCCAAATCAATAATTTCACCTGTGCGTGAAATTCCTTCACCAAACATAATGTCAAATTCTGCTTTACGGAACGGAGGAGCCACTTTGTTTTTTACTACTTTTACACGGGTTTGATTTCCAACCACTTCATCGCCATCTTTCAACTGGCTTATACGACGAATATCCAAACGTACAGAGGAATAGAATTTTAACGCATTACCACCGGTGGTAGTTTCGGGATTACCAAACATTACTCCAATTTTATCACGTAATTGGTTGATAAAAATGCAGGTTGTACTTGTTTTATTGATGGTAGCTGTTAATTTACGCAACGCTTGCGACATTAAACGGGCTTGCAAACCCATTTTTGAATCGCCCATATCTCCTTCCAATTCAGCTTTTGGAGTTAAAGCCGCAACAGAGTCAATCACAATAATATCTACCGCAGCCGAACGAATCAGTTGATCTGCAATTTCCAATGCTTGTTCGCCGCTATCCGGTTGCGAAATCAATAATTCATCGGTATTTACGCCCAATTTTTCCGCATAAAAACGGTCGAAAGCATGTTCTGCATCAATGAAAGCGGCAATTCCGCCTGCTTTTTGCGCTTCAGCGATGGCGTGAATAGCTAATGTGGTTTTTCCCGATGATTCCGGCCCGTAAATTTCAATTACGCGTCCGCGAGGATAACCGCCAACGCCAAGAGCCATATTCAGTCCAATGGAACCTGTGGGAATAACCGCAATATCTTCCACTTTGCTGTCGCCCATTTTCATTATAGTTCCTTTGCCGTGGTCTTTTTCTATTTTGTCCATTGCCAACTGCAACGCTTTCAGCTTGTCTGACGATGGTTTTTTAATATCTTCTTGTTTTTCTGCCATAATATTTTATTGTTTCGAGTTTCTTATTTCCTGTTTCGAGTTAGTTTACAAAGATATATTTTTTTGAGGGAAATTATCAGGGCAAAATTAAATTGTTGAAAAGTTTTTTCTTGTCATTCTATCTTCTAACTTCGGGCTTCGGTCTTCTATCTCTTTATCAGTTCCATGAATTCCTCACGGGTTTTTGCTTGCTGGAAAACTCCGGTAAAATCGGAAGTGGTAGTAATGGAATGTTGTTTTTGCACGCCTCGCATTTGCATACACAAGTGTTGCGCTTCAATCACAACAATTACTCCCATTGGTTCCAATGTGTTTTGAATACATTCTTTGATTTGTGTTGTAAGCCGTTCCTGAACTTGCAATCGGCGGGCAAAAATGTCCACCACACGTGCAATTTTACTTAAACCGGTGATTTTTTTGTTTGGAATATATGCTACGTGTGCTTTACCAAAAAACGGAAGCATGTGATGTTCGCACATAGAGTAAAAATCAATGTCTTTTACTATTACCATTTGGCGGTAATCTTCGGTAAACATAGCCGCACGAAGAATTTTTTCAGGATCTTGTTCGTAACCCTGCATAAAAAACTGCATTGCTCTCGCCACACGTTTTGGAGTTTTAAGTAAACCTTCACGCTGTGCGTCTTCACCTAAAATATTCAGTATTTCTTTGTATTTTTCGGCTAAAAGTTTGGTTTTTTCTTCGTTAAATTCTATCAGATTATTTGCGTATAAATCCATTTATTTCGGTATATATCAATTAATTTTAACTCTATTTTCTCTCACAGTATAGCAATCTTTACGCAACTCGGGAAAAATTTTTAATATATCGGAACGAAGTTTTTGGGCATCGTCTGCTGTACGAAAATTACCAACACGCACTTTCCAAAACGGAGAAGCATAAGTAACATATACCTGATGGTGAGGAAAAGCATTCCGAAGTTGACGTTCTATTCGTGTGGCATCGGTTTTGGCTGTTTTATAATTATTGCTTGAAAAAACCTGTACGCGATAACCTACTCCGGAATAAGGCATAGTAAGATCAATACGATTGATGTACGTATTGAGTAAATCTTCTATGCGGCTGTCTTGATGAAACGTAATTTTTGATAAGGATATTGCATTGTCATTTTCGATTGACTTGATTATATCCTCCGTTTCCATTGTAGTAACATCTTGAGAGCGTAAAATATTCGCACTGAGTAAAATAATTCCTGTTAATAAAAATATTTTTTTCATTTTCCAGAATATTAAAATTTTCACAAAGTTATAAATTTGAACCGATTTGAAAGATAATTTTATGCAAAATTATACTTTTCTTTATTTTAGAGCAATTGTATTTTGAAACGAAAAACCGTATCTTTGTTGCAAATACCTTACTTATATGAAACAGAAAAACAGCGTAATTGTTGTGGCTGGCGGAAAAGGATTAAGAATGAATTCCGATGTTCCAAAGCAGTTTCTTGAATTATGTGGAAAACCTGTATTAATGCGTACATTAGAACGTTTTCATAGTTTTTCAAACACAATGCCGATAATTTTGGTTTTACCTGTCGAACAAATTGAATTTTGGAAAAATCTTTGTGTAAAATATAATTTCAATATTCCACATACAATAGTTGAAGGTGGGAAAGAACGTTTTTTTTCGGTTAAAAACGGATTGAACAAAGTAACTGCGGAATTTGTCGCCATTCATGACGGAGTGAGACCTTTGGTAAGTTTAGAAACAATTGAAAGATGTTTTAGAGAAGTTGAAAAATACAATGCTGTAATTCCTGTAGTAGATGTAATTGACAGCATTCGATTTGCTGAAAGTGATGAGATAAGCAAACCGATGGACAGAACAAAATATAAATTAGTGCAAACGCCACAAGTTTTTCGAACCGAAATTTTGAAAATCAGTTACGAACTTCCCTATTCTGAGAATTTTACGGACGATGCTTCCGTTATCGAAACCGCGGGATACAAAGTAAAATTGGTGGAAGGAAACCGTGAAAACATCAAAATTACCACTGAAATAGATTTAAAAACAGCAGAATCACTTTTAAAATAATTTCATTTATGGAAACAAAAGAAAATTGCGCAAATTGCCCAATGAGGGCAAAATATGATGCTAAACCAAAATCATTGGCTGGACGATTTTGGCGGTGGCACATCAATTGGTGTCCGGGATGGAAAAATTATATGAAAACGTTGAGTGATGAAGAAAAAGAGGTAATAATTCAAAAGTACAATTTGAAAAAGAGATAAAAGTAAACCATTCCAAATGAGCAAATGAATGAAAACAAAGCACATATAGCTTGGTTAGACACATTACGCACAATAGCAATACTTGGCGTTATTTTAATTCATATTTGTTCGCCAATTGTAAACATGAGTTTTGGTAAAGATTTCCAATATTGGTGGATCGGAGATTTTTTGATGAGCGCCACTCGGTATGCTGTTCCTGTATTTTTAATGCTTTCGGGAGCCACACTACTAAGCAAAGAATATAAACTCGGTGAATTTTACAAACGACGTTTTTTCCGTGTTTTTGTTCCTCTTTTATTTTGGATGATTGTGTATTGGATTTTTCGTTACACATCGTTACCTGCCAGAATGCAACCTCATGGCTTTGAAAATATTGTACGCTGGGCAATAAACTTATTTCTTACCGAAGGTGTTTCAAAGCATCTCTGGTACGTTTATATGATTGTTTTTATTTATCTGATTATTCCTTTTTTAGGAAAATTTATACGAAGTGTAGATAGATCCATTATTGTTCAACTCATTTTAATTTGGTTGACGCTCACTATAATTTCCAATCACCATTCAATGAATCCTTACCGTTGGGATGGAAATTACTTGGATAAATTCTACGGTTATTTTCTGTATTGTGGCTATTTAATTTTAGGATATTACATTTATACCTACGTTCATGTTTCTGAAAATAATCGTTTTATTTATATATTCCTTTTTATGCTGACAGTGATTATTTGCGCTTATTTTGCATATAGTAGAAGCATAAAAACAGGCAGATTAAATTTGAATATTTACCGCTACTTATCGTTAACCACTATTTTACAATCAACTTGTATTTTTACGATAGTAAAAACCGTCCGTTTCAAAAAGAAATTTCATTTATGGTTTCAAAAAACTGTTAGCGATTACAGTTTCGGAATTTATTTAGTGCATATTATGATTCTTGGCATTTTCTTCCGCCATGGTATTTTTTGGACGATGGCTCATCCTCTCATTTCTGTGCCTGTTGTTTTTCTTCTGACATTGATTACTTCGTTTATAATTATTTTCGTTTTAAGAAAAATTCCTTACGGAAAATATGTTTCAGGATAGATGATGGATTTTCTTCAACAAGACATAAAATTTCTTCCGGGTGTAGGACCTAAACGCGCCGACTTGTTTAAAACAGAACTCGGCATTTTTACGGTAGAAGATTTACTGCGTCATTATCCTTATCGATACGTGGATAGAAGCCGGTTTTACAAAATTAGTGAAATTACGGATGAAAACGCTTACATCCAATTGAGAGGAAAAATCTTGCGTTTTGAGAAAATCGGCGAACATCACAAGCAGCGTCTTTCGGCTGTTTTTTCCGATGGCGAACAAACCATTGAGCTCGTTTGGTTTCGAGGAATTAAATTTATTCTCGATAAATACAAAACAGAAACNGAATACATCGTTTTCGGGAAACCTTCTCTTTTTAACAGAAGATTCAATCTTGTTCATCCCGATGTGGATTTGCCTTCGCAACTTCCACCCGCGGAACAAATGGGTTTGCAACCGTTTTACAACACTTCGGAAAAGATGAAAAACAATTTTCTCAATTCCAAAGCCATTCAAAAAATACTTTTCCCGGTTGTGAATCAAATAAAAAACGGAATTCCTGAAACACTTCCCGCCAATATTTTGGAACGATTTAAATTGATGAACTTGACCGAATCGTTGATTAACATTCATTTTCCAAAAAACAACGATTTACTTTCGCGCGCGCGTCAACGATTTAAGTTTGAAGAACTTTTTTACATACAATTAAGCATTTTACGTCAGAAAAAATGGCGTGAAACCAATTCCGAAGGATTTGTTTTTTCTAAAATAGGTCATTTCTTCAATTCGTTTTATCACAATTTTTTACCTTTTGAACTTACCAACGCGCAGAAACGGGTAATAAAAGAAATTCGTGCCGATTTAATTTCAGGGAAACAAATGAACCGGCTATTACAAGGCGATGTTGGCAGCGGAAAAACGCTTGTGGCTTTAATGACCATGCTTATTGCCAATGATAATGGTTTTCAGGCGTGCATTATGGCTCCCACAGAAATTCTTGCTAATCAACATTTTGCAACCATATCGGAATTTCTGAAAGATATGGAAGTGGAAGTAGCGCTTTTAACCGGTTCCACCAAGCAAAAAGACCGAAAAGTAATTCACGAAAATCTCGAAAACGGGAAACTGAATATTCTTATCGGTACACATGCTTTAATAGAAGATAAAGTAATTTTCAATAATCTCGGATTGGTAATTATTGATGAACAACACCGTTTTGGCGTGGAACAACGTTCGCGCTTGTGGGCAAAAAACAACCAACCGCCGCATATTCTGGTGATGACCGCCACGCCTATTCCGCGTACCCTCGCAATGACTTTTTATGGAGATTTAAGTGTTTCTGCCATTGATGAACTTCCTCCGGGCAGAAAACCTATCCAAACTTATCATTATTACGAAACAAAACGAAACGCGCTGCTCGGTTTTCTTACCAAACAAATAAATACAGGACGT
The DNA here is from genome assembly GCA_900498215.1 of uncultured Paludibacter sp. Classification (GTDB taxonomy): domain Bacteria; phylum Bacteroidota; class Bacteroidia; order Bacteroidales; family Paludibacteraceae; genus UPXZ01. Next base: position 1,692,261 of record LR026962.1, read on the forward strand.
CAAGTGTATGTGGTTTATCCTCTGATACAAGAATCGGAAAAAATGGATTTGATGTATTTGGAAGAAGGATACGAATATTTCAAGGAAATGTTACCGAAATTTCAGATAAGTATGGTTCACGGCAAAATGAAGCCGACAGATAAAGATGCAGAGATGCAGAAATTTGTTTTAGGAGAAACGCAATTAATGGTTGCAACTACGGTTATTGAAGTTGGCGTAAATGTTCCAAACGCATCGGTAATGGTTATTGAAAGCGCTGAAAGGTTTGGACTTTCGCAGTTGCATCAGTTGAGAGGAAGAGTAGGACGAGGCGCAGAGCAGTCTTTTTGTATTTTACTTACAGGCGTCAAATTAAGCAAAACCTCCCGTCAGCGGATGGAAATTATGGTACGCACCAACGATGGTTTTGAAATTGCTGAAGCCGATTTACGATTAAGAGGACCGGGAGATATGGAAGGAACACAACAAAGCGGAATGCCTTTTGAGTTGAAAATAAGCAACTTAGCACAAGATGGACAAATGCTCGAAATTGCTCGAAACACCGCCATTGATATTCTTGAAAAAGATCCGGCGCTTTCATTTCCTGAAAATAAAATATTGGCTTTACAAATTAAAAAAATGAAAACAAACGTAGTAAATTGGGGTGCGATTAGTTAAAAAATGATTTTTTTTTGATATTATGTTTGGCTTGAATTTAATATTTTCTTTATATTTACACAGAATTTATTTTTTGAATTAGAAATTCAACAAGATTCGGATGGAAAAAACACTTGTTATTTTAAAACCTTCTGCACTCCANCGTGCCCTTGTTGGTGAAGTTATCAAACGATTTGAGATGAAAGGACTTCGCCTGGCGGGTTTAAAAATGATGCAACTTAATGATAAAATTTTAGACGAGCATTATGCTCATCTTGCCAGCCGTCCTTTTTTTAAGCGAATTAAAGATTCTATGATGGCATCTCCTGTAATAGTTACCTGTTGGGAAGGAAAAGATGCTGTAAATGTGGTACGCACAATGACAGGCGTAACCAACAGTCGTGAAGCGGCGCCCGGAACTATTCGTGGAGACTTTGGCATAAGCGTGCAAGAGAACATAATACACACATCTGACTCTGTTGAAACAGCGGTTGTAGAACTGAAACGATTTTTCGGTGATGATGAAATTTTTGATTACAACCAAGCGATGATTCCTTTTTTATATGCTAATGACGAAATTTAAAATGAAAAGTAAAATNAGTTTATTTATTCTTTCTACATTGTTTTCAGCATTCGGGATAAATGNAAACGCTCAGCTAAGAGTAATGGCAGCTCCCGCAAATATGAAAACAGCCATTAAAAACACATTTCCAACAAAACCTTCGGTGAAAGATTCAACCAATATTTATGAAAATATGTTGAATGATGAATCGGACGACTTGATGGAAAACCACCCTGCAGAAGATATTTATAACAATATCTGGACAAGTGAACATGTAAATCCTTATAAAGTCCCATTAAGCGCTCTTCCTGATTCTGTAAGGATAAATTGTTCNGGATTTGTAATGCCNATATACGGTAGAGTAACATCCAAATTTGGTCCCCGCCGTTATCGTTTCCATTACGGAATTGATTTAGCGTTACATGTAGGAGATAGCGTACGTGCCGCGTTCAAAGGAAAAGTGAGAATTATTGACTATGATGGTGGCGGCTATGGAAACTATGTTGTAATTAGACACGAAAATGGATTAGAAACCGTATATGCGCATTTAAGCAAAGTGGAAGTTAAACTAAACCAGAATGTAAAGGCGGGTGAAATAATAGCATTGGGAGGAAATACCGGACGTTCCACAGGTCCACATTTGCATTTTGAAACACGCTATATAGGTAATGCACTTAATCCTGCTCATCTAATTGATTTTGAAGACGGAAAAGTTATAGCATCCACTTACATACTTACTAAAAAGAAAAACTTCTATTATCAGCATAGAGAAAGCAGCAGGGAAATTGCAAAATACGTAAAGGTNCGTAAAGGAGACAATTTAAGTAGAATTGCTGAGCGTAATGGAATCTCAGTTGCTACCTTAAAAAGATTAAATGGTTTAAAAGGGAGCACCATAAAACCCGGGAAACGACTTAAAATCAAATAAAATTCTTTAATCCGAAATAATTTGATAAAACAAAGACCTTTTAATGTGATAATTAAAAGGTCTTTTTATTTTCCATAGTTTCTGTAAA